>USJY01000190.1 GCA_900555065.1 uncultured Eubacteriales bacterium | reverse complement strand
GAATGGTCTTTCTATGGTCATCGCATAAACAAAGCAGTTCATTCCCGGCAGCATCCGTCAGCACTTGATAATGCAAAAGCTGCGAGAATGTCCGGAACAAGCCTGTGATACCGGTCGAATGTGATGCGCACAGCTTCCTTCTGAAAAGCCATTTCACGTTTGAGAAAGTTTTTTCTCTATCAGCCGTGGCAATGGTTCCGTATGACTTTTGCCGGTCGTAATAATTGCACAAATAGAGTCCGTGGTCTTTGATACGCATGGCGATGGAGACAGTTTCGTTTTCGCGTGAATCTGCCAAAAATCTCGAAATGCCAGTACACAAATCTCGCGCAAAACCCCTCAAGGCAAGGAACTCCCGGCACGAAATATGCTCCACGAGTTTAACTTCAACATCATCTCTTGGAGCGCCTGGATATGCCGAATCCATTCGCCTGCAGAATTCGCATATTCCATGAATAAAATCTGTTTCTCTTCTCATAGTCAGCACGTGAAATAACGTTACAGTTCCGAGCCCTGCAGCAGATCGTCGCGCGCGAAAGCGGCGTGGATCGCATTGAGCACGCGCTTTTTGTCCGCGCTCCAGAGCGGCGCGATGAGGTCACGCTTGGCGCCGTCGCCGGTCAGGCGGTGGATAACTACCTCCGGCGGGAGGACGCACAGACACTGCTCGAGCAGGTCGATATAGTGCTCCAGCGTGAGCACCTCGAACTTTCCGGCAGCATAATCCGCCGCCAGATCCGTGCCGCGCAGCACATGCAGCAGGTGCAGCTTGATGCCCTGCGCCCCGCTCTGACCGATATAGCGCGCGGTCTGCACCATCTGCGCATCCGTCTCCCCCGGCAGGCCGAGAATCTGGTGCACAATGACCTCCAGACCGGCCGCGCGGAGACGGCGGACCGCACCGTCAAACACTGGCAGATCGTAGCCGCGGCGGATATAGGCCGCGCTCTGCGGATGGATGGTCTGCAGGCCGAGCTCGACCCATACCGGTCGGATCCGGCTGAGCGACTCCAGCAGGAATACCCGCTGTTCGTCCAGGCAGTCCGGCCGGGTGGCGACGGACAGCGCGGCGATATCCGGATGCATGACCGCTTCTGTAAACAGGGCGCGCAGGCGCGGCAGGGGCGCGTACGTACCGGTATAGGACTGGAAATAGGCGATATAGGACGGGCCGTCCGCAGCGCGGCGGAACTTTGCGCTTACCCGCGCCTTTGCCCGCTCTATCTGCTCCGCTACCGGCAGCTGCGGGCTCTGTGCAAAAGCGCCAGCGCCGCCGGCACAGAAAATGCAACCGCCGGCGCCGGCCGTCCCGTCCCGGTTGGGGCAGGTCGTGCCCGCTGACAGGGCCAATCGGTAGAGCTTGCGCCCAAACGCGCGCTTTATATAGGAATCGAACGTGTAATAGGGACGTTCGGCTGAAAAGTCATGCGGCATTGCCGGCCACCCGTTCGAGCGATTCGGTTCTGCGCCGGTTCACAGCGCGGTGAATCAGGTAGAGATAGGGCAGTCCCATATTCGTCTCCAACAGCGAGTTGACGACGAGCGTATGCAGACTCGGATTGCGGATTCCGGTGACGGCCAGAGTGAACTCCCAGCCGAACTGGACAAGGACACCAATGGCAAGAATCCACAGCAGATTTACCCGTTTTTCCGGGGATTTGCAGCGGATGTTGTATACGCACAGGCCCGCGTACCCAATAAACAAAAACAGGGCCATAATCCCGTGATACGACGAGGTGCCGCGCGAAATCATGATTTCGCGAAAGCCCGCGCCGAAGTTCTGGCTCAAAAGCGCCGTGCACAGCCAGCCGGACAGGATGAGCACCGACCATTCCAGCGCATGGCCGTCCCGGTCCAGCCACAGCCAAATCCAGACAAAGTTTGTGAAACCATAGCTCATGGACAGCCACAAAAGAAACCAGAACGGATCCGCGCCATAAACGGCGCGGGTGCCCAGAAGCAGATAAAATACGCCGTAGTCGATAAGCATATACAAAACGCCGCCGAGCAGCCCTGCGATTACAGCCTGATAGCGCCGCGTCCAGAGAAGCACGGCCAGCAGGATGAGCAGAAATACGATATCCAGCAGAATATACAGCCCGTTCATGCTACGCGCCGCAATCACTTCCGTTCCCATATGCGTCCCCCTATTCCTCCGCACGGCGTATGCCGTCCAGCTGCGCGCGCAGGTTGGCTTTTACCGCGTCGATATACCCCCGCCGCAAAAACGCCTGCTCAGCCCGCTCCGCTTCGGTCAGGCCCTCCGGGGTCTGCGATTTTTTATATAACTCCCCGATCCGCTTGATCTGTTCCTGTGTCATATGATCCCTCCTAATTTACCCGGACCGGCTTGTCTGCGGCAGCTTCTATACGCGCGGCAAAGTCTGCGAGCGCATCGCCGCGCAAAAAATCCGGATTTTGATAAGCGAGCGGCATGTCCATCCGCTGCGCCTTGCCCAACCCAAGCGGGTGATACGGCATCAGCTCGACCCGTTCCACGCAGCGCTCACGCCGCGCCACTGCCGCAATCCCGTCGCAGTGCGCGTCATTGTCGTTGAGCCCCGGCAGAATCGGACAGCGCAGGATGGCGGACGCGCCGGCCTGCGACAGAGCGCCGAGGTTTTCCAATATGCCCTCGGCGCGGGCGCCCGTATACTGCGGGTACAGCGCCGGCGGCAGCTTGTAATCGAATAAGAAAAGGTCGGTATTTGCGGCTACGGCGAGCAAATCGTCCCGCCGGCAGCAGCCGCACGTCTCAACACAGACATGCAGGCCGGCCTCTTTCGCGCGCCGCGCAAGGGCAGCGGCGAACGCCGGCTGCAGCAGCGGCTCGCCGCCCGACAGGGTCAGCCCGCCGCCGCTCTGCGCATAGAATACGCGGTCGCGCAGCACGGCGTCCATCACCTCATCCACAGACACAGTACGGCCCACTACTTCCAGCGCGCCGGCAGGGCAGTGCGGCACGCAGGCGCCGCAGGCGATACAGCGCGTCCTGTCCAGCGTATGCGCGCCCTGCTCGAACCGGTGCGCGCCTCTGGCGCAGACGGCGCACGCACCGCAGACGACGCACTTGTCCATATCAAAACTCAGCTGGGGCGCGCGGACCTTGCTCTCCGGATTGTGGCACCAGGCGCAGTCGAGCGGACAGCCTTTGAAAAACACTGTCGTCCGTATCCCCGGCCCGTCCTGCACTGAAAAACGCTGTATATCGAATATCATTCCCGTTCGCAAACGGTTCGTCTCCCTTCCACCCGGAACTTTACCGGCACACCCCGCGCACACGGGTATGGCGCGTACGCCAGGCCGGCAGATTCGCATACGACTTATATTACCACGCCCAGGCGCGCCTGTCAACGCGAAGCGACGGGAGAACGGCCCACGCGCGCGGAAAACAGAAGAGCATGGAGAACGCGTGTACACAGGCGCAGACGCAGGCTGCGAAGAGCCGGAAACGGCGGTCACACCTTGGCGGACGCGGAACTTGCGAATGGCACGGCCGCCCGGCAGGAAGCCAAAGCAACGGACGGCGATGGCAAGGCGGGTCTGGCGAGTTGCGGCGGGGGCTCTGGCAAAAGTTACAGGCGGCA
>USJY01000189.1 GCA_900555065.1 uncultured Eubacteriales bacterium | reverse complement strand
GCCGCGCCGGCAACGATCTGGAAATAAAGATCGGCGATCCGGATGTCGCTGTGAGCGGAGAGCACACGTATGTTATTAAGTACAAATACGATGTAGGCGCGGATAATATCACGGAGTTTGACGATGTGTATTTTAATCTGCTCGGCAAGTGGGACGCAGTGATCAATCATTTCCAGTTTACCGTCCGTATGCCCAAGCCCTTTGACAGAAATAACGTAACGCTGTACACGGGCGATGCGCAGAACGCGGATATCGAATACCATGTGATCGGCGATACGGTGACCGGCAGCAGCCGCACGGCGCTTCATGACGAAGACGTCACGATCCGAATCCTGCTTGACGAGGGATATTTTGTCGGAGCGCGGCAGCTTTCCAATACCTATGTCTACGCGGCCGTTGTCGTGGTATGTCTGCTGACCGTTTGCAGCGCGCTGCTGTGGCTGTTTTTCGGGCGGGACGATAAGGTATTTCCCAAGGCGATTTACTATCCGCCGCCGGGGATTACGCCGGCGGATGCCGGCTATATCCTGAAGGGCAGCGTCAGCGATGCGGATATGTCCGCGCTGGTGCTTTACTGGGCGGATAAGGGATACCTGGACGTGCAGCAGATGGAGGACGGCACGATGCGTTTTTCCAAGCGCAGGGAAGCCGATGCGGGTATGCAGGGCTACGAGCAGCGGATATTCAACAAGATGTTTGAGGACCGGGAGGATGTATCGCCCATGGTCCTGCAGTTCTCCACCGCGCAGACAGTCCAGGCCGCGAAGAAAGATCTGACGGATGGGTTTACCAAAAATCCGTTCCGCAGGATTTTTACGCGCAAGAGCCGCGTTGTGCAGGCGCTCAGCTGCTTGTTCAGCGGCTGCTGTATCGGTGTTTTTGCAGGCGTCGCAGCCTATACGCGGACATATTCGGTTACGAATTTCGTCCTGTTCGGGCTGCTGACAATGGCCGTCTATTTTGGGCTTGCAATGATTACATGCAGCGTTGTCAACCGTTTGCCCCGGCATGGGAACGCAAACTATGTAATCGCCTCGTTTTCCGTGAATATGGTGATTGCGGTCTTCGCTGGATTTATCATGATCGGGATGAGCAATCTCATTCTGCCGGTGCTTGTAGGCGTAGTCGGCGCGATGCTTTGCAACATTTTCGCGGCGTACGGGCTCAAGCGGACGGAACAGGGGAACCGATGGCTTGAAGAGCTGCTCGGCTTTAAGGAGTATATCCGTACGCTGGAGCCGCCCAGGCTGGGCCAGATGCTGGAAAAGGACGGGGACTACTTCTTTAATATTCTGCCCTATGCGTACGTGCTGGGCGTATCTGAGGAATGGATCGCGCTGTTCGATGAAACGGTCGTGCAGAAGCCGCAGTGGTATGACGCTGGTATGGGTCCGTTTGACGGAGCGGCTTTTAAGACCATGTACGACAGCCTACTGTATCGGCAGATTTTCGGCGTGTACCTGGTCAACCAGGCGTATGCAGGCGCGCAGCAGCAGGATCATACTGGCGGCGGTTCTTTCGGCGGGTTCGGCGGCGGCATGAGCGCGGGCAGCGCCGGTGGAGGCGCCGGCGGCGGTGGAGGCGGCGCTTGGTAGTGCCGAAAGGCTAGCGGCCTGGTTCGGCCGGCAAGAACGGAAAATACAGAATAAAAAACGGAGCGCCGGAAACAAACGGCGCTCCGCTTTTTGCACGCGGACTTATTTGTTGCGAAGGTCTTCGCAGAACTTTCTCAGCTCCTGCTCGTTCTGGAACTGCACGCCGCTGTGGACGACAACGGTTTGAATGCTCTCCGGCTGACTTTGAAAATAGATATTGTTTTTAATATTGAGCATAAAATCCTGATTTGTCATGACTCTCACCTCTGGTATTAATGTGCGCAGCGCAGCGGCGCGCAGTCAAGGAAATCTATGGAAAAGCGCCGGGAAATCCCGGCGCTTTTGTCAGCGGTTCAGTTTTCTCTTTATTTTACGCATGACGCGCAGGGCGGCCGGCGAGAACTTTTCCCACAAAGCGTAGAGGCCGGGCCGGACCACCAGGTGGAATTCCCCGGGAAATTCTACAAAATTGCCGGAAAACTTCTTTTTAAAGGCATAAATCCCCGTAACCGGATTGTCAGGCGAAGGGTCTCCTGTCGATCCGAAAAAGTCCAGGAATTCCATACCGGCGTCCGCCGCCTTCCGGATAGCCTGCCAGGTAATGGCATAGTTTGCCGACGTCTGCCTAAGCTCGGAGCTGTTGCCGCCGTAAACTGTCCAGAACCTGTTTTTTGTGTGGATGCAGATGAGCGCGGACAGATCCAGTCCGTCGGGATGCGACTGCATATACTGCGCCGCGGTCGCGCGCTGTTTTTCAATCCTCTCGCGCTTTTGCAGAAGCTGTTTATTGCGCGTTGCAAGCTTGGGCATGTTTTTTCCCCGCATCCGATTTTCATTTTCCGCAATCTCTGCGTCGAGCGCTGAGATCTGACCGTCTATCTGCGCGTAGTGGAGCTTCGGCAGGTAACGCGCATAAGTCAGCTCCGCCATGCCTGCGTCGCGCAGCATGGGATACAGCCGTTCGTAATAGGCGCGGCTGCCTTCATAGAAGTGATCGCGCTGTGCGGTGTCTTCCATAAGCGCGAAAAACCCGGTCAGGTCGTCGCGCGCCTCCACCTGGATACAGCTCTCCTCGCTCATCCCAATATTTTTTTTCGCCATACGGTCGAAGCCGTCGAACACCGCCTGCGCGCCGTCCTGCAGCGGGAGGCGGAACGTGAAGCGCGGCTGTCTGCCTTCAAAGTTCATGGGAAAGCCCTGATGCCGCCAGCCGAGCGACTGCATAAACTCCACAAAGTCGTCTTTGGGTCTGATCTCGTTGCCGCGGCTGTCGCACACGCGATAACAGACATCGGGGTCTATGGCAAGATAGATCCCGCGCCGCTGCCGGATATAACCGCGCAGAAGCTGCGTAAGGTCGCGTATCTGTTCACGTTCGTCGAAATCCGCGACCGGGCCGCGCGGAGCATAGAACAGGTAGCGTGGGAACCCGGGCAGCTTCTTTTTGAGCATCATGATCGAGGCGACGAGCCTGTCCCCGTCGTACATGCCGGCAAACTCATGGCTCCAACCGTTGTCGGATTTCACTTCGCCCCACACGTCCGTCTGCATATAGTGTTCTTTTTTGTGGCCTGTCATGAAAAGCATATGGGTTTTTGCGTCGATTTCTCTGAGCTCCATGGGATACTTCGTCTCCAGTCGCAAACAGGGGAGGCGAACCTCCCCTGCATATGTTTGGCTTACCAGCGTTCGTAATGGATTTTGGCGGCGTCAAACCGGTCGGGCGTCGGCGGATTTTCCTTGCCGGGACGGCCGATTGTCACGGCCGAGAAGGGGAGCACGTTTTCAGGCAGCCCCAGTATCTCGCCGAAAGCCTGCATGCGCTCTCGGTACGGATAGACTGCGCACCAGCAGGTTCCGTAATCCAGCGCCTGCGCCGCATAGAGTATGTTCATCGTCGCCGCCGCGCAGTCGGGCCAAAGGAAGTCCTCCTCGCCCTGCACGGCGTTGAGGTCGCCGCAGACGAGGATGACGGCTGCAGCGTATTTCGCCATGGACATATGCTGGTGGTGCGCGATCAGTTTTTCCTTGGTTTCAGCA
>USJY01000188.1 GCA_900555065.1 uncultured Eubacteriales bacterium | reverse complement strand
TAGCTGTATGATACATTATAAAGCTTGAGTACAGGCATGTTTGAGCCCCCATTACGCGCTTTCCGATAATATCTTCAGCGGTTCATATCGTATCACCGTTATAACCGCGCCGATTGAGACGGCGCACGTGATCAATAGGGCAAGCGCGCCTGTCGCCATTATGACCGATAGATTGGCGGAGATGTCGATATTTGAGACAAATTCGGTCTCCGGGATTTTCGCGCCCGCGGCCTGCAGGTCGCTCTGCTCCTTTTCTGCCTGTTCGACCTGCGCAGCAAGAATCTCACTGCCAAGCGGCGCGCTGATCGCAGCTCCGACAGAGGTGCCGATTACCATCGCAGCGATGGCTACGATCAGCAGCTCCAACGCAAGCTGCGCCGTCATCCTGCCTTTTCTCATGCCCATCGCAATGTACACGCCCACCTCGTACTTTCGCTCGCGGATGGAAAACAGGCTCATAACAACAAGGATTACAAGCCCGAGCGCGAGCATGACCACAAGGAATCTTCCCGCGTTACGGGTAAGGCTTTGCAGCGGCACCAGACCCTTTAGATAGGAACTTATATTGTCGGACGTGACGATATAGCGGCGATCCAGTCCCATATCGTACACTTCACTGCAAAACGCGTTGTAGCTTTCCTCGTCCCTGAACGTGAGGAATATTTTCCCGGAGCGGTCATTGTGCCGACGCTGGGAAAGCTTGGTCCGCCGGGAAAAAATTCTTTATCGGGGGTTAGTCTGGCATTGATGTCGACCACTTCACGCAGCGCGGAGGTAGGAGGTATAGATTGTGTTGAGGCTCGCGCTTGTTTCACCAGGACCTTCGCCGCTCGCGGCTGTCGTGTAAATACCGCAGATGGTAAAGTCATAGCCTTCCTCCGCGTTATATGGAGTTGTCAGCCGCACGGTTTCACCGACCGCAATGCCATTTTGCTCCGCAAGTTCCCGCAAGATCACACAGCGGTAATCGGCGGCGGCTGGATTAAATATCGCTCCGGCCGTGATTTTCATCGTTCCGTTTGCGAGGTCTGAAATCATATCCAGCCCCGAATACCCGTAAATCGTATAATCCGGCACGGGATTGACAAAACTGACAGAGCCGTCATCTGGATCCGCTTCCGGATGTTCCGGTTCGTTCGGCTTTTGCACCAGATCCACCGGGCGGAAAGCTTCGCCGCCCGTTATGCCGGACTTCACATACATTTTCAGCCCGTCAACATTCGGATTTTTCGCAAACTCGGTGTACTGCGCAAGCGTGATGTTCGGGAATTTGCTGTAATCGGGGGTGAGAGGAATCCCGTTGTATGAACCCTGCGGCTCCACGGCCGAGCGGTCAAGGAGAATTTCGGCGTCTATCCGCAGTCCCGCCTTGCCGAGCGCCTCGGCGTTCCGAGCGCCGGATAAAATCGCAAGCCCCGCTGAAGCTGCCAGCAGAATCATTGCCATAATCATTTCCATCAATATGTTGCGCACCGGCGTGCGGACAATGCTTTTCGCGGCATTTTTCAAAATATATATATCAGCACCTCGAAACGGCGTAATTTACGTGGGATTGCCCCGCTGCCATTCATAATAACGCGCCAGGTTTACCCGAAGCTGAAATTTGAAAGGCCGGAGGTTCAAATCGGCGCACCCTTCCATACGTATGATGCAATCTTGACATGCCTTCAGAATTATAACAGCAATTAAAAGCAATATACCGTAACTGCTTTGCCGTCAAGATATGGGAAGGATCCTCACACGTTGGTGAAAAACGCACGGGCGCTGAATGTACAGCGCCCGTTTGCATGATCGGCCGAACGATTCTTATTGTTTTGCGCGTCTTCCATTGACCGTTGTCAGGATGCCGCCGGCTGCTACAGCCGAAACAAGGAGTAAAATAAACCAGAACGATGTACTTCCGGGATCACCCGTCTGCGGAATATCGGCGGGCTTCTTTTCCAGCGCGCCGACGGCGTCCTCGATGGCCTTGGCCATGGCGTCGACGGCGTTCTGTTCGGTGATGTTTTTACCGCGCACGACGGCGCGGACGGCGGCGTCAACGGCGGAAAAATCAGTGTAGGCGTCCTTGTTGAGGGCTTGCGCTTCCGCGATGGCGGCGTCGACCCTGGAATAATCCGCAGGCTTGAACTGCAGCGCGCCGACGGCGTCCTCGATGGCCTTGGCCATGGCGTCGACGGCGTTCTGCTCGGCCTTGCTCTTACCCGATGCGACGAGTTCCAGGGCTTGCTTCAAAGCCTCTGCCGTATTCGGCGTGTACTGGCTCAAGTCTGCGGGTACCTTGCCCTTTGCCGTATCCACGGCCGTATAATCTGCCGGAATATTACGCAGATCCCACGCGAAGGTCGGATGCTCGAAACCCGCTACCCACGTTACGTCCGCCTGCGCCTTGGCCTTGAGTCCCTGCAGCACGGAGTCCGCCTTGAAGTCGGATGTCGGCGTTCCACAGTCAAAGTGCAAAAACTGTTCCGGATCCCCTGTTTCTATAAGCTTCGTAAATTCGATCGACGCCGGCCATTCCCGATCGTCGACAGGCCAATAGCAGTTTTCCGGAACGCCGAGATAATACCAAGCCAGCCACATGCCGCCGTTCCCTTTTTCGATATCGATATCGCTCGGCGCCTGGACGGTTTCTGTCGCCACCATGCAGTTTTGAATCAGCAGATTGGTCACATTGTCGAAGCACATGCCCAGAATGCCGCCCACGTTGGTGGACATCCCGGTTTGCGCAGTACCGCCGCCAGAAAATAAAATCTTTCCATCGAAATAGCTGTCGGCAATCATCGGAGCATTTCCCGGCGTTTCCCACGCACCGACCAGCCCGCCGACCGCTTCGGGATATTCGATCGCCTTTGATTCGATAACGGCCGAGGAATAGCAGCCGATGATCTGCGTGCCGGCCATCGCTTCCCCGATCAGGCCGCCCAGGAAGGCTCCGGAGTTCGTGCTGCCGGTCAGCGATCCCGTCGTAAAGCAATTTTTAAACGTGGCGTTCAGCGCCCATTCCGCCAGTAATCCCATCCGGATCGTCGAACTGTTTTCGGTCGCCGCGATATGGGCGTCCGCGATACCGAGATTTCGTACCGTCCCGCGCACGACGGTTCCGAACAACGCATGATTGATGTGCACCTGCGTATTGGTCAGGCGATGGATCACATGGTACTGTCCGTCGAAGGTGCCCGCAAAGTAATTTGCATGATTGCTTCCGGTGCCGATCGATTCCCATATATGGCCGCTCAAATCGAGGTCGTTTTCCAGGTAGATCGTTTTTCCTTCGAAAGTATTGCCGTTTCCGCGTGCGTTCACCAGCTGTGCGAGGCCCGCGAGCTGCTCCGCGGTTTTCAGATGAAATTCCGTTTCCGTTTCGTTGTACCAGCCCGTATCAGCGGTCCCGTCCCATGTGTCGGTTTTCGTTTCGTCCGCCGCGGATACCAGCATCGGCAGTATGCCTGCGCACATCAGTGCCGCCAGCAATGCGGCGCATAAACGTTTTTTCATTTATAATTCGCTCCCTTTCTGTACAGCGCGGTGTTTCGGCCGTTTCCGTCATCCCGGAAGGATGTTCGGGCAGGCCGCCCCGCAATTTTATACAATTCTTTTTCTGTTGGAAGTTTCCGTAGCTGCTTTTACGGAAAACTGTTATGCG
>USJY01000187.1 GCA_900555065.1 uncultured Eubacteriales bacterium | reverse complement strand
CCGGCGGGACGCGTACCGGTTTTCACTTGAATTGGAGCAGGACGGCGCATAGGCGTTCGGGCGTACCCTGCTACGGCAAAAAAAAGCGGCGGACCGCATGTCCGCCGCCTTTTTCGTTCGTCTATTTTTCGTCCTTACCGCCGCATCCGCATCCGCAGCTTCCGTCCTCTTCTTCGCCGCATCCGCATCCGCATTCGTCGTCCTGCTCAACTTCGACATCGTCGCCAAAGTCTATTGTCTCGCCGCAGTGCGGGCACTCAAACATGCCGTCCTGCAGGATCTCTTCGTCGAGCAGCACGTCCTCGCCGCAGTTCGGGCATTCGGTCTGGTAGTGATAGCCGTCGTCATCGCAGCCGCAGTCGCAGCCGTCCCCGTGTTCATCCTCGTCTCCGTAGATGTCTTTTTCCATCTCGCCCAAGTCCATGTCCAGCTCTTCGACGTATTCGTCGAGTTCTGCGCAGGTATCTTCGAGGTCGGATACGGTGAGGGCCATGTCGTCAAGCAAGTCGACGACGGCGGCAAGAATCTTTCCTTCCTTGCTGGTCTTGTCGAGTTCCGATGCGTCCATCAGGCCTTTGATGTACGCCGCTTTTTCAGTCAGTGTCATTTCGTTTACTCCTTTGTGCGCGTTATGCGCGTTCCATATACTCCCCGGTGCGGGTGTCGATCCGGATTTTGTTCCCCTCTTCAATAAACAGAGGGACGCGGATCGTCGCGCCGGTTTCCAGCGTGGCGGGCTTCGTCACATTCGTGGCGGTGTCGCCCTTGAAGCCGGGTTCGGTCTCTGTGACCTCGAGCTCTACGAAGAAGGGAGGCTCGATGCCGAATACATTGCCCTTGCAGGACAGGATTTTCACCGTCGTGTTCTCCTTGACAAATTTGAAGGAGTCGGGCAAAATGCTCTTGTTGAGCGGGATCTGTTCATAGGTTTCATTGTCCATGAAATAATAGAGTTCCCCGTCGTTGTACAGATATTCCATTTCCTTGCGTTCAATATAGGCGGTGGGGAACTTGTCGGCAGGGTTAAAGGTCGTTTCCGTCACAGCCTCGGTGATTACGTTGCGTATCTTTGCGCGGACAAAGGCCGCGCCCTTTCCGGGCTTTACATGCTGGAACTCGATGATCTGGACGATGCTGCCGTCGTTCATCTCAAAAGTTACTCCGTTGCGGAAATCGCCTGCTGATATCATAAATAATCCTCCTTGATGGTATTATCTTAACCTTACGTTTCAGTTTAACCCATATTTCTATATTTTTCAAGCTGTTTTTTCCAAGTTTCTATAAAACGAGCAGTTCCTTGGCGCTTGCGGTCAGGTTGACAGGGCCGGACTCCGTCATCCAAACCATGTCCTCGATCCGGACGCCGAATTCGTTTTCCAGGTATATGCCCGGCTCGACAGTGACGACCGTATCCGGCAAAATAACCGTTTCGCATGCGGGGCTGAACCGAGGCTCCTCATGTATTTCAAGTCCGAGCGAATGTCCTAAACCGTGCCCGAAACGGTCTCCATAGCCCATATCCGCGATATAATTGCGGGCGAGCGCGTCGCATGCCGCGCCGGTCATACCGGTCCGGATTCCGGCGAGCGCCCGTTTGTTTGCTTCGAGGACGATTTCATAGACCTCCCGCATCTTGTCCGTGGGTTGGCCCACCGCGACTGTGCGCGTCATGTCGCTGCAATAGCCGCGCGACTTTGCGCCGAAGTCCATGGTGACGAAGTCCCCGTACTCGATCGGTTTGTCCGAAGGAACGCCGTGGGGCAGGGATGAGTTTTTTCCGGAAACGGCGATGGTGTCGAACGCCGGTCCGTCCGCGCCGCGCAGGCGCATCTGGTAATCAATGAGCGCGGCGAGCGCCCGTTCGGTCATGCCCGGCTGGATCTGCCGCAGCACATAGTCGAACGTCTCGTCCGTGATCTTTTGCGCGGCGCGGATGCAGTCGAGCTCATAGCCGTCCTTGATGGAGCGCAGGTCCATGATCTTCTGGGAAACGGGTTCGAATTCCACGTCGAGCGCGGCCGCCAGCCTGCCGTACTGGCCGACGGTCGTCGTCGCATCCTCAAAGCCGATCCGCTTCGCGCCGGCCATAAGCGTCCGCAGCTGGTCCGTCAGCCGGCCCTTCTGCTCGATTACCTGAAACCCGGCGCACGCCCGCCGCGCCGCTTCAATATAGCGGAAGTCTGTGAGAAAAAAGGCATCCTGTTCCGTGATATAGACTGCGCCCGCACTGGTGTGCAGCCGGGTCGCGTACCGGCGGTTCTGCTCGTCGAGCAGGAGCAGTCCGTCCAGGTCTGTAAGCAGGGTCCGTAGCTTATCAATCGTCGTCATTTTGCCGCGCCTCCATTATATTTTTCAAGCGTTTTTTCGTAGTAGTCTTTCATGACCTTCGCGTCCTTCGCCTGCGTCCCCGCCGATTCACAGATGACGACAGGCGCAAGCCCGCGCGCACAGACCGCTTCGATAAAGGGGATGTGCGAGGGGCCGTAGCTCTCGTCGGCAAAGGTAAGGTGCGCTTTCTCACCGCCGGCGGACCAGGCGATCCGGGAGAAGTGGCAGTGGAACCGCAGCATTCGCTGAAGGCCCAGCGCGTTTATAAAAAAGTCGAGAACGGCGAGAAAATCCTCTTTTTCCTTCAACGCGCCGAAAGTGCGGGCGTTCAGGTGGCCGAAGTCAATGGTGGGCGTCATCCGCTCGTCCACGCCGCACAGGAAAGCCACGTCCTCCATCGTGCCGAGCTGGCCGATTTTACCCATGGTCTCAGGGCAGAGGACAATGTCTTCGTAGCCGTTCTCATCGAGCGCGGTCTGGGCGCGCCGCAGCGTATCCGCCGCAAGCTGCAGCGCCTGTGCGCGCGTCATACCGGAAAGCGAGCCGCTGTGCACCACCATCCGCGTCCCGCCGAGCGCGCGCAGGGCGCGCGCGCTTTTGAGTATGTGCCCGACGCTCTTGTCCCGTATCAGCTCGTCGCTGGAGGAGAGGGAAATATAATAGGGGGCGTGCAGGGACAGGCGGACGCCGTGCTCTTCGGCTTTGGCCCGGATTTTGCCGGCCGTGGCGGCCGAGAGCTGTACGCCATGTCCGCACTGGTACTCAAAACAGTCCAGTCCGTAACGGGCGACCATGCCCGGTGCCTGCACTGTGCTTTTCAATCCGTTTTCATAAAATTCTTCCGGTACGCCGGCCACGCCGAACATTGCCCGCATATGTCATCCGCCCTTTTTTGATAAATCATTATCTGTTCTTTATAATATACCCGAAAAACAGCCCGCGTCAACAAGAATTCCGCCGCGAAGCCTTGACGAACGGCTGCGGCGCGGATATAATAAAGGCAAAGCAGTGAACGGAACAGTAACACGAAACCGGACATGCAGAGAGAGGGGGACTGGTGCGAGCCCCTCTGTGCGGACGTGTGAACGCTCTCCGCGAGCTCTCCTGTGAAAACAGGGGCGTATACCCGCGTTAAGGGCAATGAGCGGCACGGGTTTCCCCGTGCAATTTGGGTGGTAACACGGATTTTTATTCGTCCCTTCGTTTTACGGGGGGACGACTATTTTTTTGGAGGAATGTGCATGAAATGGATTTCGCTCAACGACATTCGGGAGAAATACCTCTCCTTTTTTGAATCAAAAGGGCATCTGCGGCAGCCC
>USJY01000186.1 GCA_900555065.1 uncultured Eubacteriales bacterium | reverse complement strand
TGCCGCCCACCGCCGTCATTTCCGCCGTGCTTTTGCCGGGCCACATTTTTACGCCCTCTTTGAGGCTGCTGTTCTTGCCGATGCGGCAGCCCGCGCCGACAACCACGCCCTGCTCCAGCGCCGCGCCGTCCTGAAGCTCCGTATTGTCGCCAACAATCGCGCCGCGGGAAGTGACGCCGGATCCGACGCTGACGTTGTCGCCCAGCACGCTGTGACGGATACTGGAGCGCGCCCCGATCCGGCAGCCGTCGCCGATGACGGCGTATGGGCCGATGACCGCGCCGGCTTCCACTGTGAGGCCCTTGCCGACGATTACGGGCGGGATGACTTTTGCGCCGACAATCTCCGGCGTTTCCGGCGGCAGGTCCACGTCGATGTGTCGGTCGAGCAGTTGAAAGTTACAGTCGAGATACGACGAAACGCTCCCGATATCGCACCAGTAGCCGGAGCAGACAAAGCCGTACAGCTTCATTCCCTCCCTGAGCATGCGGGGAAAAAGGTCCTTGCCAAAGTCGCAGGGCACGGCGTCAATCATATCGAGTACGCAACGATTGAGGATATATATGCCGGTGTTGACTGTGTCGGCATAGACGCGGTCCCAGGAGGGTTTTTCGACAAACTGCGTAATGCGCCCCTGTTCGTCCGTGAGCGTCACGCCGTATTCCAGCGGTTCTTTGACACGGTAGAGAAGCAGCGTTGCGTCCGCGCCGCGCTGGCGGTGGTATGCAATCGCTGCGTTTAAGTCGAAATCGCACATGGCGTCGCCGCTGATGACGAGAAAGTCACCGTCCAGAAAGCTTTCGCAGTTTTTCACGCTGCCAGCCGTGCCCAGCGGCTCCTTTTCCTCAAAAAATACGAGGTTTACGCCCGCCGGGGTGTGTTCGCGGCAATAGGACTTAATCTGCTCAGGCAGGTACATCAGCGTGGCCGCACAGTCGCTGATCCCGTTTTTTGCAAGCAGCTCAAGAATATAGCTCAGCACAGGCTTGTTGCCGATTCTGGCCAGGGGTTTCGGCATGCCGCAGGTCAGCGGCCGCAGACGCGTGCCCTCGCCGCCGGCCATGATTACCGCTTTCATATATACATCTTCCTTTCACCTGTGTTGGTATAGTATACGGTCCGCAGGACTGGATCATGCTACCGATCCGTGCCTGTCTTATAGTATTGCCGCGGCGCATTGAATCTATTCCGCCTTCAAACGCGTAAAAAGCGCGCGGAAGGGCCCGGGGACACGCCCCGGGCCCTTCCCGTTCAGGCGGCGCCGGGCGCCGCCCGGCCGCCGCAGTCTGCGATCCTCGTTATTTATCCCCGTCGTCCAAAATCTCGTTGCGGCTGCGGAACAGCAGAGAGATACACCACACGCCCGCAAGGCCCACCAGTGTGAACACGATGCGGCTCCATGTGGTCTCATGTCCGAGCAGGTAGGAGACGAAGTCGAACTTGAAAATACCGATGCTGCCCCAGTTCAGGGCGCCGATAATCGTAAGGATCAGCGCGATTCTGTCTATGATCATCTGCATTCACCTCAAATAAAGTTTCAGCTGTATTATGCACGGCTGAAAGAAATTTTATACATGCATTGGGAATTTTGAAAAAACACGAAAAAAAGACGCAGGATTTTCCTGCGTCCCATCAGCCCCGGCCGCGCCGGAGCTATTCGGCCGGCCGTAACAAACGGCGCGCGGCCACCGCACGTTCAGCGTTTGGCGAGCGCCTCTGCGTTTTTGACAAGGTTGAGCACGCCGCCCGCGCGGCGGTCGTACTGCTGTTCGATGATCGCCTGGCCGAGCGCGGGCGCGTTTTCGCCCAGCTCCGCACAGGCGACGCGCATTGCCGCCTGCGCCTCGGCAAGGGCCGCCATGCAGTAATAGGGCGCGCGGTCCTTTTCGATGAGAAAAAAGTCCTCCTCGTTGTCGGGATTGGCGCTGTACAGCATTCTGAACACCCGGTAGACGGACAGGTAAAAATAGTCGTTGATCGAATGGGTGAGCGGGCGGCTGCCCGTGCCGGCCGCCACGTCGTAGATCATATCCAGCGCGTTGAATACAAGGCGTTTTCCGAGCTGGTTGGCAAGCCCTCCGCGCGTGCTGCGGTTGTCCTGGGCAGCGGAGGGGTCGGGCAGGTCGTCTCCGGAGAGGATTTCGCCCGACCGGCGCGCAGACAGACCTAGCAGATAGTCGCTCGAAACGCCGTAATACCGCGCGCAGCGGACGACAAAATCCAGCCCGCACTCGCGTACGCCGCGCTCATAGTGGGACAATAGGGCCTGCGAGACCTCCAAATCGGCCGCCGCCTGTTTCTGAGAGATGCCGCGTTCCTTTCGCACAAGCGTAAGCCGTTTTGCAAAATCGTCCCGCATATGTATTCACTCTCCTTTATATTTGTACGGCGCGGCCGTACCCGGCGCGCGTATACCCATAACCATGCGGTCATTGCCGCCGTAGTCCTTTTCAACGCGTATATCCATATAGCCGTTTTTCCGCAGGATATCCGTTACGCCGGCCGCCTGCCCGTACCCGATTTCAAAACAGACGCCGCCGCCCGACCTGAGCTTCGGCGCATAGGCCGACGCGATGAACCGGTAAAAGACAAGCCCGTCGGGCCCGCCGTCAAGCGCCTCGCGCGGCTCGAAGCGGATAGACGGATCGGCCTCAGCCAGCTCGCGCGCCGAGAGATAGGGCGGATTGGAAACGACGAGGTCGAATCCGCGGTCCGGCAAAGTCCTGTAGAATGAGAACAGGTCGGCGCAGCGGACGCGCAGCTTTGCTTCCACACCGTTGCGCGCCGCGTTTTCCCGCGTCAGCCGCGCGGCGGTTTCGCTGATATCGACCGCGACGCCGCTGCAGCCCGTCATCTTTGCAAGCGCCACCGAGATACAGCCGCTGCCGCTGCCCAGTTCCAGAAAGCGCGCGCCCGGACCGCTGCGCAAAAAAAAGGAAACGGCGGCAAGCGCGACCGTTTCGGTGTCGGGCCGGGGGATCAGGACGCCTTCTGCTACATGGATGGGGAAGGATAAAAACTCCCACTCGCCCACGATGTACTGCAACGGATACCCGGACGCATGCTTTGCCACAAGCGCGGAAAACCGGGCCGCAGCCGCAGGCGGCGGAGGCGTTTCGCTGCACAACAGTTTCGTATACGGGTCGCAAAACACGTGTTCAAGCAGGCATTTACACGCGAATTCCGGCGCGTCCGCCCCCGCTTCGCGCAGGCGCGCCACGCCCTGCCGGTACAGACGCGCGTATCCGTTGTCCCCGTTCACCATGCGTCGTCGGCTCGGTTGCCCGTCGTCACCGCGCTGAGGGCCGCGATGGCGACTTCCATCTGCCCGTCGTCCGGCTCGCTGGTCGTCAGTTTCTGCAGCAGCATGCCGGGCGCGCTGACCGCGCGCGTAAACCAGTTGTCATACCTGCCGATAAGCTTGAGCGCCTCATAGGACACGCCCGCGACAACCGGAAGCAGCAGAATGCGCAAAACAATGCGCAGAATGGGGTTTTGCACCTGGATAAACGAGAAAATCAGAATGCTTAAGATCATGACGATCAGGAGCAGGTTTGTGCCGCAGCGCTTGTGCAGGCAGGAGTACTTGCGGACATTCTCCACTTCCAGCGGCTCGGCATGCTCATAGCAGTGCACTGTCTTGTGTTCCGCGCCGTGGT
>USJY01000185.1 GCA_900555065.1 uncultured Eubacteriales bacterium | reverse complement strand
AAAACAAGTCTTCGGAAAGGTCGCCATCGACATGATCGCGGGCCCAAGCGAGATACTTATTCTTGCGGACGATACCGCCGATCCGCGCTTTATCGCCGCGGACCTCATGTCGCAGGCCGAACACGACGCGCTTGCAAGCGCCGTCCTCGTCACGACCAGCGCCGCGCTTGCGATGCGCGTGGGCGAAGAGCTTGCCCGGCAGACGGCGTCCATGCCGCGGCGGGAAATCATCGAACAGTCGCTGGCGGACTACGGCGCAATCATCATCTGTAAAACGCTCGACCAGGCCGTATCCATGGCCAACGCCCTCGCACCGGAACATTTGGAAGTGGTGTGCGCCGACGGGATGCAGCTGCTGGGCCGGCTGGACAACGCGGGTTCCATTTTTGTCGGCAGCTATTCCCCCGAACCGTTGGGCGACTACTACGCCGGCCCCAACCATGTTTTGCCGACGAGCGGTACGGCGCGTTTCTTTTCGCCGCTTTCGGTGGACGATTTTGTGAAAAAAACCAGCTTTATCTCGTATACGCAGCAGGCGCTTTGCAGCGCGCGCGAAGATATTGTGACCATTGCGGAGCGAGAGGGGCTGTACGCACACGCCAACGCCGTAAAAGTGAGGTTTTCATAATGGGTTATGTGTTGAATCGGAAAATAGCGGACTTGCAGCCGTACGATCCCATTAGCGGCGAGTACCCCGTCCGGCTGGACGCGAACGAGTCGTTTCTTCCGCTGCCGCCGCATCTGCGGGAGACGATTTCGCAGAAGCTTGCGCAAATCGCCTTCAACCGCTATCCCGATCCGCTCGCCGAAAACGCCTGCCGCGCCTTTGCCTCGGCGTAAGACCCCGCTGCGTAACTGCGGGCAATGGCTCTGACGAACTGATCAGCATCCTGCTCGCCTGTTTTCTGGAAAAGGGAGACACGGTACTCACCCTTGCGCCCGATTTCAGCATGTATCCGTTCTATGCGGCGCTGTATGAAGCGAACTGCGCGGTGATGGACAAAGGGCCGGACGGCTGTGTTACCGGCAGTGAGATCGCGGCGAAAGTGCGGGAAACGGGCGCGCGCGCAGTCGTGTTCTCAAACCCGTGCAACCCCACCTCCTTGGGCATGGCCCGCGCCGAGGTGCGCGCGCTTGTGCGGGATACCGAAGCGCTTGTTATCCTCGACGAGGCGTATATGGATTTTTGGGATCAGAGTCTGCTCGGCGAGGTTGAGGACTATGATAATCTTGTGATTCTGAAAACCTGTTCCAAAGCGCTGGGACTGGCCAACATACGGCTTGGATTCGCAGTGGCGAATGCGCGGATTACGGACGCGCTGCGCGCAGTCAAGTCGCCCTATAACGTCAACGGCGTATCCGCCGTGATCGGCGCGGCCGTGCTTGAAGATCGGGCGTATCTGCGCGACGCTGCGGCCGCGCTCACCGCGTCGCGTGCGGCGCTGGCGCGGGAGCTGGAGCAACTGCTGGCCTGCAAACGCGGCGCGTACCGTATCTATCCGTCGTGCACCAATTTTCTGTATGTCGCCGCGCCGGACGCAGGTCTGGTATTTGAACGCCTGAAAGCGCGCGGTATTATCGTCCGACGCCTTGGTTCGCATCTGCGCATCACAGCGGGCAGCGAAGCGGAGAACGCCGCGCTCGTAGCTGCGCTCGACGGAATTCTGGACTGAGGGAACTGCAATGGATAGATATATCGCGATTGTGGACTATGGGGCGGGCAACCTGTTTTCTATGAAAAACGCCCTGGACTATATCGGTGCGCGAAGCATCATTACTTCGGAGCCTGAAGCACTGGAACGGAGCGCGGCCGTACTGCTGCCCGGTGTGGGCGCGTTTCCGGACGCAATGAACAAGCTGCGCGCCGCCGCTCTTACAGGCGCGTTGTGCGCCTCTGCGCGGCGCAAGCCGTTTCTGGGTATTTGTCTGGGCATGCAGGTTTTGTTCGAACTCGGCACGGAGTTTTCTGAAACGCCGGGGCTCGGCCTGCTTCCCGGCCGGGTGGTCCGGCTGCAGGCGGCGGGTTTGCCCGTTCCGCACATGGGCTGGAACAGCCTGCGCATCCGCGCCGCAACACCGCTGCTCGACGGCGTAGACGCGGGCAGCTGCGTCTATTTTGTACATTCATACCGGGCCGATACGGACAGCGCGTGCGTGCTTGCGGACACGGAATACGGCGAGACGGTTCCGGCCGCAGTCGGCCGCGGCCAGGTATTCGGCTGCCAGTTCCACCCTGAAAAAAGCGGCGAGGTCGGGCTGACAATACTTCGGAATTTCTGGAGGATGGCGATATGATCCTGTTCCCTGCGATAGATATGATTGACGGCGCGTGCGTACGGCTTGTGCGCGGCGACTATGCGACGGCAGCACAGGTTGCCGACGATATACTGGAGGCCGCGCGCCGGTTCGCCGCCGCCGGCTGCAACTGGCTGCATATGGTCGATCTGGACGGCGCGAAGCAGAAAAAGCCGGTAAACAGCGAACAGGTGCGCCGGGTGCTGGAGCAGACCGGCCTGCGCGTGCAGGTCGGCGGCGGGATCCGCACCCTTGCGGATATGGAATTTTACCGGGGACTCGGCGTGCACCGTATGATCCTGGGCTCTGTCGCCGTGAATAATAAACCGCTGACAAAGCTTGCGGTGTCCATGTTCGGCGAACGGCTCGCGGTCGGGATCGACGCGCGCGGCGGCATTGTCGCCACCAACGGCTGGCTCGAAGAGAGCGACGTGGATTTTATCACACTCGCAAAAGAGATGGAGGCCGTCGGAGTGAAGACCATCATTTACACCGACATCTCGCGCGACGGAACGCTGGAGGGTTTGAACTTAGGGCAGTTGGAGGCGCTGCGCGACGCCGTGTCATGCGATATTATCGCCAGCGGCGGCGTAGCGGGGCTTGCCGATATCGTCGCCTGCAAAAAGCTCGGCCTGTACGGCGTAATCTGTGGAAAGGCGCTCTACAACGGCGCGCTCGACCTGAAAGAGGCGCTTAGGGCTGCGCGCGCGGGTTCTGTAACAGGGGGTGCAAGTATGCTTGCAAAACGAATCATTCCCTGCCTGGACGTACGGGACGGGAAGGTGGTCAAAGGCGTGAATTTTGTTGGGATCAAGGAAGTCGGCGATCCCGTGGAGTGCGCCAAGGCCTATAACGCGCAGGGCGCGGACGAGATCGTGTTCCTCGACATCACCGCGACGCACGAGGGCCGCGCGACCATGGCCGACGTGGTGCGGCGCACGGCGAAATGCGTGTTCGTCCCCCTCACGGTCGGCGGCGGCATCCGCACGGTCGACGACTTCCGCGAGATCCTCCGCGCCGGGGCGGATAAGGTCGCGGTCAATTCCGCTGCGGTGCGTGATCCCGAGCTGATCGCAAAAGCGGCGGAACGCTTCGGGAGTCAGTGCGTCATCGCCGCGATCGACGCCAAGCGCGTCGGCGACGGCTGGCACGTCTACATCAACGGCGGCCGAATCGATACCGGTCTCGACGCGCTCGCATGGGCCGCGCGCTGCGAGGAGCACGGCGCGGGCGAGATTCTGCTGACCTCCATGGACGCGGACGGCACGAAGAACGGGTTCGATCTCGCGCTCACCGACGCGGTCTGCAAGGCCGTATCCATCCCGGTGATCGCCTCCGGCGGCTGCGGGACGACGGAGCACTTCTGCGAGGTGTTCGAGCAGAC
>USJY01000184.1 GCA_900555065.1 uncultured Eubacteriales bacterium | reverse complement strand
GAGCGCCACCTTGCCAAGGTGGAGGTAGCGAGTTCGAGCCTCGTAATCCGCTCCAGGATGTAAAACGGCGCTCACGGAATTTTAACTGTGAGCGCAGTTTTATCCAATGCGTTGGCGCCATAGCCAAGTGGTAAGGCAGAGGTCTGCAAAATCTCTATGCCCCGGTTCAAATCCGGGTGGCGCCTCCATGTCGGAGCAAAGCGGTCTTTGCTCCGACTTTTTTTCTGTGCAGTACAGTTGCCTCGCGGCGCGCCTATGCTCTTTCGTCTCCCCAAAAGCACGCTTGCGGGGCGTCTGGCGCGTCCGCCCGTTTCCCCTTCTGTTTTATGAGCGAGTACAGCGGCAAAGTGCGGATCGAACCGGCTTTTCCATAGAAAACGCCGCGCCGGCTTCGCGCCTACCGCCAGGCTCGCTTTGACGGGCTGCAAATGGCAAGGGTTGCTTTGCCGGGAGAGTTGATCGGCAGCATAAGCAGTGCCGTACCGCCGAGCATAAAAAACCGTATTCATCCGGCTTATTCTGCCTTTCTACGTATAAAACGTCATAAAATCATTATGGCAGCCTGCTGTGGCGGGAACATATTCGCAGAGGGATAATAAACTGCAGCGCATAACAGTCGTTACATGACAGTATTATTTTTATTGTATTGAATATGCAGCCGGCGCGCCAATTTTTTCATACGTTGCGCGGGGCGCGGCGCATGTTCGGAAAGGAGCGTCTCTACTATGATTCTGGAAACCCAACGGCTATGTTTTCGCCGCCTTACACAAGACGACTTTGGAAATCTCTGTACAATCCTGCAGGATCCTAAGGCCATGTACGCCTATGAACATGCGTTTTCGGATGAAGAGGTGCAGCAGTGGTTGGATCGGCAGCTGGAACGCTACCGCGAATACGGGTTTGGCCTCTGGGCTGTTCTGCTGAAGCAGACGGGTGAATTTATAGGCCAGGCGGGCCTGACCATGCAGGACTGCGACGGCGAGCAGTTGCTGGAAATCGGCTACCTGTTCCGGCGCGTATATTGGCACAATGGGTACGCGACTGAAGCGGCGCGCGCACTGAAACAGTATGCGTTTGATACGCTGGGCGCGCAACGTGTATACTCGATTATCCGGGATACGAACATCGCCTCACAGAAAGTGGCGATGCGTAACGATATGCTGCCCGTCAAGCAGTTTGTCAAACACTATTACGGCATGGACATGCCCCATATCGTCTTCTGTGCGCAGCGCGGCGAATGAACCATACGGGGTATTTAGCAAAGAACGCAGAGAGGCCCGGCCATTGCCGGCTCCCTGCGTTCTTTTTTATGGCCAAGCGCGTGTTATTTATCCTGACTTGAAAATGGAACGGAACCACTTTGTATCCTCTTTGTCAATACAGCTCGTCATGCGCAGCTGTACATAATACAGAAGCATGGCCGCAATGGTAAAGACAAGGATCATGACCGCTCCGCCGCCTGTGTAGTCGAACAGAATGCTAAGCGGCAACGTCGCCGCGCAGATACAGAGGATGGGCAGCGCTACGTCGCGCATGATGTGCAGGCGTATATCGGCGATCCGGATCAGGGCGCGCAGGCTCAGGTAAAAGTTTACGATTTCGCCGACAAATATGGTGACCAGATACCCGGCCAGCGCGTATTTGGGTACGAGAATCCACACGAGCAGCGCGGACAGCGCCGCGTCCAGGATACTGATACGCATAACGCGCACCTGCTGGTCCAGGCCTTTTAGGATGCCGTCTACGGTGGTGTCGATGTACATCACCGGGATCAGCGGCGCGAACAGGCGCAGGTAGACGGCGGTGTCCGTGTTTCCGTACACGGCCTGCGCAAGCGGTTCGCTGAAAAAACAGAACAGGCCGGCGACGCCGAAGGAAAAAATCAGCGCCAGCCGCAGGGTTTTGACCGCCATGTACCGGATATGTTTTTGATTGCCCAGCGTGTGGCTGCGCGCAATCTCAGGGATGAGCAGGGTGGACAGCGAGGAGAGGATACAGGAAGGATAGAGCAGAAGCGGGAACGCCATCTGTGAAACAAGCCCGTAAGAGGCCAGGGCAGTGTCGGTAGACGAACCGGATTTTTTCAGCCCGTTCGGGATCAGGATATGTTCAATGGTGATCAGGATGGATTTAATCCATGCGCCGAACGCCTCCGGAACGGCAATACGGACGACTTTGCCGAATATACGCTCCGTTACAGGCTTTTCGCTGCTTTTTCGCCGCATTTCGCTGCTGCACAGCGCCCAGGCAAGCAGGCAGGAACAGATTTCAGAGATGGTGGAACCGATGGCGATCGCCGCGCAGGCATATGCAATCCCGCGGTCGATATACAGCGTCAGAAGCACGATACAGATTACAATCCGAACGACCAGCTCCACCATCTGGATACTTGCCATTTTGACAGAGCTTCCCTTTGTCAGGAAATACCCGGACAGAGAGGCGGAAACGGCGATGAACGGCAGGCTGAGCGCGAGCACGCGCAGTGCGTTTACTGTCCGTACGTCGTCGATCCAGACGCGGCCGACAAAGGGCGCGGTCATGAACATGAGCGCGCATATTGAAATGCTGACAAGCAGGGCAAACGCCATGCACCTGCGCATCACAGCGCGGTTGCCCCTGCCGCCGCGCGCATCTTCGCTTACAATCAGGCGGGTTGTGGCAGTGCGTATGCCGGAGGATGCAAAAGTAATGCCTAAGCTGTAGACGGTCATAATCAGGCCGAACAGGCCCATGCCCGCCGCGCCGACTTTGCCTGTAATATAGGCGTTAAATGCCAGGCCGATCGTACGGACAACCAGCGCCGACACAGTCAGGACTATTGTATTGAGAATCAGTTTTTTCACACGTTTCATGGACGCTCCGTTGCGCGGCGTATAAATTCGAGGGGCTCGAGACGCCGCGCATCCCCCTTTTATGATTATATGAACGGGGCCTTGGGGGTTAGTATTAAAATAGGGGAAAAATCCTAAAATTCAGCCGGCGTCCCGGCGTGTGCTGAAAAACGGTCCAAAAGGGAACGTTTTTTATTTTGGAATATACTGAGCATAGGGGGGCAAAGAAACAAACGAAGGAGGATACAATACTATGAGCTGCAATTGTTCCGATAACAATTCGGTAAACCCTGACTGCGGCTGTGCCGAAAGCCTGTATGAGAACGAATACAGAGAGGCCTACGCAAACTGCCCTTGTGAACAGACGGAAAATACGCGTACGCAATGCGTGACGGCCGAAGCCGATCTGGAAAACCTCGGCGCTGTCACCGACGTTTCGCTTGTACGCAAGGGCCTGAAGATATTTGCCGTTGCAAACAGAAACGCGGCTTCCGTGGAATATGAAGCGCGCATTACCTATCTTACAAACTGCGGCGAGCGTAAGCTCGCGACGCTCCCGATCTCGGCGCTGTTTTTCCTGCCGTGCATGACTGCGACAGCTTCCGCTTCCGCGCGGACAACGCGCGCGTAAACGTGGAGTCGCTGCCGGAGGTGACAACCGTCGCGGTTTCCGGATGTGCCTGCAGCAACGGCTGCAATAACGGCTGCTGCGTCGTCTCGACCCGCCGGGTCACGGTACATGCGGAGATTACGCTGCTGTTCTGTACCCTCGCCTAAGCAAACAGACGCACAGAAAAGCCGCCGCGCAGTGCGCGGCGGCTTTGGCCGTTTTGTCGGTTTGGTTAGTCGATCACGCGGACCTTGATCACGCCGTCCATCGCCTTGAGCGAGTCGACGATT
>USJY01000183.1 GCA_900555065.1 uncultured Eubacteriales bacterium | reverse complement strand
GCCCGTCATCGGCTGCGAGGTCTATGTCGCGCCGAGGACCCGCTTTGACAAGGTAAACGGGCTGGACACCTCCCCCGTATGCGAACAGGGAGAGCGGGCCATGGTAAAATCCATTGGCAACAGTACGACCACCCCGCGCGACCTCACGACCGACGCGGATGTACGTCTTGTCATCGGCCTGCTTGCCGAGAGCGTCTCGGCCCGGCTGCGCGAAAGCTCACTCATCTGCCGTACCGTCGTATTTCAGGCGCGGGCCGCCGACCTGCGCTGGCAGGAACGCCAGGGCAAACTGGACATCCCCTGCCGCACGGCCGATGCGATCCGGCGCAAGGCCTATGCGCTGTACCTGGACGTCTGCAAACCCGGCGCGCGCCTGCGCAGCATAGGCGTGCGCGCGACAGATCTGCTGCCTGCCGAAGTGGAACAGCCCTCCTTCCTGCCGGAGTACCAGGCCGTGCAACGGCGCGAAAAGCTCGAAAACACGATCGATTCCATCCGCAGCCGGTTCGGGCACTTTTCGATCCAGCCCGCGGCAAACCTGTTGGATACGCAGCTTTCCGGCCTCAATCCGCAGGCGGCAATAGACCCTTTTACCGCATAGGAGCACGTAAACCGTCATGAAAAAAGTATATGTCAAGGTCAACGTGGATTTTGACAGCGACGGGAACATGGTCCCGAAAAGAATTATCTGGGAGGACGGTACAGACTATGAGATCGACAGCATACTCTCTTACAGCCCGCGCGAGGCGCGCAAGGATATCGGCGCGGCGGGCGAGCGCTGGCTTGTCCGCATACGGGGCCGGCAGGCGTATCTGTACTATGACATCCTGCCGCCCAAGCGCTGGTTTGTCGCGGCGAAAGATTGAATAAGGCGGCGTTTTCCGGTATACTAACATAGTAAGGGGGACTGCGTATGTGCGGACGCTACACGCTGTTTACTGAAGCGGACAACCCGGAGCTGCTCGGCATTCTCCGGGACATAGAACGGAAATACGGACCCGGCGCAGTCAGCGCAGGCGAAGTGTTTCCGACCGGGCGCGCGCCCATCCTTGTCGCAGAGGCAGGCCGGACATGTACGGAGCGTGGGACCTGGGGATTTCCGCGTTACGGACGCGGGGGCGTCGTCATCAACGCAAGGGCCGAGACGGCTGCGCAGCGGCCCATGTTCCGCGAAAGCCTGCTGCGCAGGCGCTGCGCTGTGCCGAGCGCGGGTTTTTACGAATGGGACGCGCGCAAGACCAAATACCTTTTTCGCCTGCCAGCGCAGCCCTGTCTGTATCTCGCCGGCCTGTACGATATGTTCGGCGGCGAACGCCGGTACGTCGTGCTGACGACGGCCGCCAACGATTCTGTACGGGATGTGCACGAACGCATGCCGGTGCTTCTGCCCCGGGATACGCTGGAGGCGTGGATTCACGACGCAGACGCGGCGCGCGCCTGGCTCGGCGCGCCCATGCCCGCGCTGACACGCGAAGCTGCGGACGGGCAGCAGGCGCTGTTCTGACAGATAAGACTCACCACGGACAACCGAGGGGACGCATGGCCTTTATGCTGCGTCCCCTCTTTTCATGCGTGGCATTCGAATGAAAGGCCGGGCAGCCGCGCCGTTATCGGGACTGTTTGGCCGACAGGGCTCATCTTGCAATTTACGCCGTTTTGTACTATGATAAAATAACACGGGGGCCAGGCGGGCCCCCAAACGGCAGGGAGGGCATAGTATGACGATACGCGGCTATGAACCCGGCGACCTTGCCGCCATGCGTGAAATCTGGAACGCGGTGGTGGAGGCAGGCGACGCGTTCCCGCAGACCGAGCCGCTTGCGGACGACGCGCAGGCGCGCACCTTTTTCGGCGGCCAGACGCATACCGCCGTCGCTGCGGACGGGGAAGGGATCGCCGGCCTGTATATCCTGCACCCCAACAACATCGGTCGGTGCGGACATATTGCGAACGCGTCTTTCGCCGTCCGGCCCGGCGCGCGCGGGCGCGGTATGGGCGAGGCGCTGGTGCGCGACTGCATGGCGCGCGGTGCGGAATACGGGTTCCGGATTCTGCAGTTCAACGCCGTCGTCGCCTCGAACAGCAGCGCCATCCGCCTGTACGAACGGCTTGGATTCCGGCGGCTCGGCCGGGTCGAGGGCGGATTCCGGCGGCCGGACGGTACTTATGAAGACATACTCCTGTTTTACATCCCGTTGACGTAACCGCGCTTTACAACCGAAATAGAGTTGTGCTATACTTGATACAAACAGACAGGGAGTGAGGCTATGAAACGGCAGGACTACATAACCTGGGACGAATACTTTATGGGCGTTGCCATCCTTGCGGCGCAGCGCAGCAAGGATCCGAGCACGCAGGTGGGCGCGTGCATTGTGAGCGGCGAGAACGACAGCTCGGGCGGGAACGTGATTCTCTCCACCGGCTACAACGGGTTCCCCATCGGCTGTTCCGACGACGAGTACCCCTGGGCGCGCGAAGGCGCGGTGGGAGATACAAAATACCCCTATGTCGTCCACGCAGAACTCAACGCCATCCTGAACGCGCGCGGCAAATCCCTGCTCGGCGCGAAAATCTACGTCGCGCTGTTCCCCTGCAATGAGTGCGCGAAAGCCATTATCCAGTCGGGGATCCGCGAAGTCATCTATCTCTCCGACAAGTACGCCAACACCGAGGGCGTGCTGGCCTCCAAACGCATGCTGCAGTCGGCCGGCGTGCGCCTGCGCAAGCTCGTTCCCTCCAGAGACAGGCTCGTGATCGACTTTGCCGTCGACGCATAAACGCAAAAAACGGGCGGGGGCGGGGATGCTTGTTCACGAAAACCGCATTGAAAAATGCGCCGAAATGTGATATATATTATATTGAGATAATATTATATATGCAGGAGGTGGCCCCATGTCCTATTCGGCAGAAATTGCGCGCGCGGTCGACGCGTTTTTAACAGCGGACGACTGGCGCTACTCTTTCAACGAGGAGGCCGGCATTTTCCGCTTCGGCATGCAGTACGACGGCAAGCTGCAGAAAGTGGACTTTCTCATCCGTATCCGGGACGAGTTCTTCGTTGTCTACGCCTGCCCGCCGCTTACGGCGAAGGACTGCCTGCCCGAAATGGCGGAGTTTATTGCGCGCGCCAATTACGGCCTGCAAAACGGCTGTTTTGAATTGGATTTTGAGGACGGAGAAATCCGCTTCCGCACCTTTGTCGACTGCGACGGGCAGCTGCCCGCAGAGAGCGTGATCCGCAACAGCGTCTATACCGCAGTCACGATGATGCGGCGCTACGGCGACGGCATCGCCGCCGTGCTGTTCGGCGCGCAGACGCCTGTGATTGCGGTCGCGGCCTGCGAAGCCGCGCCCTTCGATTAACATGCAGTCAACCGTTACCTGCCCGTACGGGCAGGTAATTTGCCGTTTGCCGAGATAACGGCGCGCTAAATCGGAACCAAAAGGAAGGATCGTATGCTCACACTGGAAGACAAGCGGCGTATTTACCAGCTGTTAACCGCCAGTTTCCGCACAGAGGAAGAATACAGCTTTGAAAAAATAGACGCGCTGCTCAATAAAAACGGGTACCGCAGCGCGGATTTCGGTTACCCGAAACGCAGAAATATGCTCGAGGAACTCACGGAGTTCCTCACGCTCCGGGAAGCGGAGCTCGGACGGAACCGGCACTTGTTCGCAACACTCCACTTCTGGAAAGACGGCGCGGACGCGGCGGCGCAGTCCCCTGCGTCG
>USJY01000182.1 GCA_900555065.1 uncultured Eubacteriales bacterium | reverse complement strand
CCTTATCCTTCATCCCTTTTTCTCAACTGTCCAACATGTATTGTACCCCTACATTCCTATAATTATCTTTTTCCTCCAGCCCTTGACATTGGACGGGGTTTCACGATATAATTACTTCAAATATTTTAACTATAAAACATCTGCGCGCAGGGACAGAAACGCAATGGGGAACGGATTTACGCCGGGCGCGGGAGAACATGGAAGTGCTTTAGGCGTATGCAGCGCCGCGTAGAGAAACGGGCTTACGCGCGCGCAAGGCTATGCCCGTGCCGCGAAACCGCGCGGAGTGCGCGCGGGACGCGGGCGCGTAAGGCTATGCCCGTGCCGCAAAACCGCGCGGAGTGCGCGCGGGGCGCGGGCGCGCAAGGCTATGCCCGTGCCGCGAAACTGGGCGGAATGCGGGCGGGCCGCGGGCGCGCAAGGCTATGCCCATACCGCGAAACCGCGCTTGGGGAAAAGCGGCGGGAACCTTGTTTTTCATATAGATCTCGCCGCGCTGTCGGAGTATGACACGCGGCGCGGGACGCGCGCAGGCGCCGCGTGAAACAGGTGTAGATACAAACTTGATAAACCTATGCGAAAATGGCAGCGTGCGCCGTCCGGATGCTTATGGCGTCCGGCGCAGTGAATTGGAGTAATGTCGATGTTGGAAGAAAGCTTTGTCGAGGTATATACCCGGTTCAAACTCAACTTTTACCGGGGCGTTTTCACTAAGGTAAAGGAGCGGACGGGAAGCCTGAGCGCGACCGAGGCGTTCAGCCTGGAAATTATTCAGGCGCTCGACCGGCCGACAATCAGCCAGTTTGCAAACTTTATACGGGTTTCCCAGTCCAACGCGACTTACAAGGTCAATACTTTGATCGGAAAGGGGTATTTATATAAGATAAATTCAGACGACGACAAGCGCGAGTACCATCTGGGCCTGACCCGGAAATACTACGAGTACAGCAACATCAGTGAAAACTACTTAGCGACGGTCCTGCAGCGGATCCGGCAGCGGTTCGACGAGGAAGAAATCGAACAGTTCGCCGGCATGCTCGCCATCATCGCATCGGAGCTGATGGAGGAGACTGCCTGGTACGAGACGTGATCCCTGCAATGCCGCAAAGCAAAGAAAGAGGGTCATTATGAGCAAGAAAATCATCCTGAGCGCGGATCAGTCCTGCGATTTGGGACCCGTGCTCCAGGAAAAATTCGGCGTCGAATATATCCCGACCACGATTATTCTGGAGGACAAGGAGTATATCGACAACGAAACCATCACTGCGGACGACATTTACCGCGCCTACTGGGACAGAAAAGTTCTGCCTAAAACGACCGCGATCAACATGGCGGAATATATGCAGAAGTTCGAGCCGTGGATCCAGGACGGGTATGAGGTGATTCATGTGGCGCTGGGCAGCGCATTGTCCGCGTCCTACCGCAACGCCGTTCTCGCAGCGGAGGAGCTGGGGAACGTATATATCATCGACAGCTGCAGCCTTTCGACCGGGTTCGGCAACATCGTGATCGAGGCCGCCAAACGAATTGCCGAGGGCAAGCTCAGCGCCCGGCAGATCCAGCAGGAGGTCCAGGCGCTTACGCCGCGCTCCCACGCCAGTTTTATTCTCGATACGCTGGAGTTTATGCACGCGGGCGGACGCTGCTCGACAGTTGCGGCGCTCGGCGCAAACCTGCTCAGGCTCAAGCCTATGATTGAAGTGGACAACCGAAACGGAGGCGCGATGCGCGTCGGCAAAAAATACCGCGGCGATCTCGGCAGGGTGCTTGTCAGCTATACGAAGGACGTGCTCGCCGCCTACCCTGATATCGTCCGCGACCATGTGTTCATCACCCATTCCGGGATCGACGAATCCTACATACAGCTTGTGCGCAAAACCATTGAGGAGACGATGGACTTTCAGGATATATATGTTACGCGCGCGGCATGCACCATCTCCTGCCACTGCGGTCCCAATACGCTCGGCGTGCTGTTTATGACAGAGCGCTAGCCCTGTAAAACTGGACTTCGGAGGTGATACAATGTCGCTGTTTGACAAATGCAGAGATTTCACAGCGTACCGCGACAGCATAGAGGCCGGCATATACCCCTATTTCCATGAACTGCAGTCCGGCCAGGCGCCGGAGGTGGTGATGGAGGGCAAGCGGCGGATCATGCTCGGTTCAAACAACTACCTGGGCCTGACCATGCACCCGGACGTAATCCGCGCCGGCGTGGAAGCGCTTGAAAAATACGGAAGCGGCTGCAGCGGGTCGCGGTTTTTAAACGGGAACCTGGACCTGCACAATATCCTGGAACGGGAACTGGCGGAATTTCTGGGCAAGGAGGCCTGCGTGCTTCTTTCTACGGGTTTCCAGAGCAATCTTGGCATTATCAGCGCCGTCGCCGGCCGGCACGATTATATTCTGAGCGACCGCGAGAATCATGCCAGCATCTACGACGGCTGCGACCTGAGCTATGCGGAGACGGTCCGCTACCGCCACAACGATATGGACGACCTGGAAAAGCGGCTGCAGAAGCTGCCGCGGGAAGCGGGCAAGCTGATTGTGACCGACGGCGTGTTCAGTATGAGCGGCGACGTCTGCCTGCTGCCCGAAATTACGGAGCTCGCCAGACAGTACAACGCGGCCGTCATGGTCGACGACGCGCACGGCTTCGGCGTTCTGGGCCGGGGCGGACGCGGTACGGCGGACCATTTCGGACTGACGGACAAGACGGATATTATCATGGGCACATTCAGCAAATCGCTCGCCAGCATCGGCGGATTCATGGCCGCCGACCAGTATGTGATCGACTATGTGCGCCACAACTCGCGGCCCTTTATCTTCAGCGCATCCATCCCCCCCGCTTCGGCTGCGACGGCTCTGGCCGCCCTGCGCGTGATCAAGGCGCATCCGGAGCTTGTGGAACGGTTACGGTCGCTGTCCGACTACATGCGGGCCGGCCTTGCGCGGCGCGGCGTCGAGATCAAAGCCTCGACCACGCCGATCATACCGTTTTACACCTATGACATGACCGCGACACTCACGACGGCGAAAAAGCTGTTTGAGCAGGGCGTGTACGTCAATCCCGTTCTGCCGCCGGCGACGCCGCCGTCCCAGTGCCTGCTTCGCAGTTCGCTGATGGCCAGCCACACCGAGCCGATTCTGGACGAGGCTATGGATATTATCCAGGCCGTCATGCAGCAGATGCGGGCCTGATTACCGGCGTTTTCCCGTGCGAAAGGGCGTTACACGGTTGCAAACAAGGCCGGCGCACGCGCCGGAACAGAGGCCGGGCCGGGCTGACGCCCGCAGCGGTCCGTACGGGAACGCGGCGACTGATATGAAACAGCGGACGCTGTCGCGCCGGCTTACGGCGCGCGCGGACGTAACATAGATATGCGGGCCTTTGGCGCAAATGCGCCGAAGGCCCGTTTAAAGAACGCGCGCAGGCGCGCGCGAATCATGAAAGATACATTATCAAAAGACAGGGGAGAGCATTACAATGCAGGCAAAAACCTGGCGGGCAAATATTATGCTGCTGTGCGGCGCGCTGGGAGGAATTTTTGCGGCAAACCTGCGTAAATTTAAATAGCGACGTTTCTGATAGCGCTATTCCGCATATTCGCGTACGCGAAGGGGAAGGCCGGCTTCCCGCGCTACCCCTTGGCATGCTTTCAGCTCTTGTTCTGAGATGCAGTCTACCACGGAGAGAATGGCCTCCGGCAGCAGGTGTTTGCATTCCTTAGCAAAGGTTAACAT
>USJY01000181.1 GCA_900555065.1 uncultured Eubacteriales bacterium | reverse complement strand
TCCGAAAACATCCGCTGCGCGCGCAGATATTCCAGATCCTCTTCGTCGAAACGCAAATTCTGAATATATTCGACGATCTGCTCCAGGCCCGCGCAGATCGCAAAACCGCCCTCGTCCGGCAGCGTCCGGAAGAAGATGTCGAAATAGGCGATCTGGCCGCCCCGCCCGCAGCGGTGGTAGCCGTTGGCCATCGTCAGCTCATAGTAGTCGGTCAAAAGCGCGGAAGCGTCCATATTCTCCCTCCTCAAAGCCGGGACGCGCCCGGCCGCTCTGTCATGCATGGAACCGTCGTCAGCCGCGATTGACGACGGTGACATAAATCCGTTCCAGCGCGGCCAGCGCCCGTTCATGCGCGGCGCGGTCAGCGCTCGACACGGCGCGCGCATCCACGACAATCTCCGCCTCCGGACACGCCGCGCGCGCAAGAACGGCGTTGGAGAGCACGCAGATATCGGTGACGAGCCCGCACAGTTCAATGCGGTCGTACTGCCGTTCGCTCAGATGTTCAGCCAGCGCCAGCGAACCGTAGGTATGTTTGATAAACACAGCATCGGCGGTACTGATCTCCCCCGCTACGCCGCCGTACAGACGCCAGCCGTCGGTATCTTCAATGCAGTGGGGGATGGGAATACATTTGCCTTCCATGCAGTCCAGATAGTCCGAACCGTGCGTATCCAACGTAAAAAGCACATCCGCGCCGGCAACGCGCGCAGCGCGGATTTTTTCACAGATCGGCCCGTCCAGCGCTTCCGCACCGGGAAAGCCGAGACTGCCCGTTACAAAATCGTTCTGGTAATCAACGACGATCAGCGCCTGTTTCATATACCACATCCGTCCTTTCTGATGATAGGATATCCCGTATATCCGTTCCAATGCAAAGCCCGCCCATGCTGTTTCACAAAACGGGCGTATTGCAGGGAAAGCGTCCTTATGCCTTATTTGTAAAAACAAAACAAGCGCAGGCAGTTTTGCCTGGCCGCGCCGTCCGGCAAGGCGTTCGAGGCGCCCTTCAAAACGCAGTAACGCTACTGAGATCGGGCAAAAAGGAACCGCGGCGCAGCACACGGCCCAATCCACTTTTCAAAAAGGCCCGGCTCACAAGAGCCAGGCTTTTTCCTCACAGTTTACCGGCCTTCGCCACGAGCTTTGTAATCTTTAGTCAGTGCAATCTCGCCGGCAATATCCAGGCCCATGCCCACAAGTGCCAAAACGATGCCGATAACAAACCCTGTAATCTGCGACGAAAACGTTTTGATAAACAGCAAAACGGCAATCACAACAATCAATCCGAGCAAAGCGACGATTGTGCCGGCCAGCGTCAGCTTGTAGCTCTGCGTTTTTTCTTCCCTGCATTTTTTCCGAAATTCTTTCTTGGTCATGCCGAACTCCTCCTTTCCTCTCCGCCTCATGCAGACGGGCTGTATGATTGCAGAAATTATCTGCGCATGATGAAGTCCGAGATTATATGTTTTTTATTGTATCATATCGAATCAAAAAATCAATACTGAGTTGCGAGCCGCCATTCGGCCGGGACTCTCCCGCTCGCCGTTTTACTCGGTTGCGATACATGTTCGCAGAATCGGCATATAAAATGCGCGGGCGCGGGCGTTGGGCGCGGGCGCAGGCGCGGGCGTGCGGCGCGAGCGCGGGCGTGGGCGCGGGTGCGAGGGTCCAGCGTATGCAGTCCGTTGCGGGACTCAATTCGCTGGACCAGGGAAGCGCCGTCTTCTGCGGAATACACCAGGTCAATACAGGCTTGATCCAATGCCACCGGGTCAAAGGAAGCCAGGACGCCAATATCGTGCATATCAGGCTCGGCGGGGTTTCCGTCGCAGTCGCAATCCACGCTCAGTCGGTTCATTACATTGATATACAGAATATTTCCATTCAGATAGTCCGCTATGGATTTTCCAGCCTCAGCCATGGACTCGAGAAATGCGTCCTGATCGCCGCCCCACATGCTTCCGCCGGTCCCGCCACTGTGGATATGGGCTTTTCCCTCCGAAGAAGCAATACCAATAGAGATATTCTTAATCGCTCCGCCAAACCCGGCCATTGCGTGGCCCTTGAAATGTGATAGAACCACAAAATAATCGTAATTGGCGAAATTCGCGCCTACATAGTTTTCCGTAAGATTGCTGCCGCCGACGACCGGAAGCGTCATGGAGCCGTTTTCATCCATAATATCCACATTGGCAATGGCCGTATAGCCATGGTCTTCCGCAAGTTGATAGTGCATGGCGGTATTCGCCCGCCGGCCGCCGTAGGCCGTGTTGCATTCCACGATCGTGGGATTTTCAAAAGACTGCACCAAATCGCCAATCAAATCCGTGCGCAGATAATTGCTTCCAGGTTCGCCTGTGGAGAGCTTTACCGCAATTTTCCCGGAAGGAGACGCCCCCAGTGCTTCATATATCTTCACCAGCCCTTCCGCACTGATATCCGTCGTCATGAACACGACTGGCGTGCCGTCGGAAGATACGTCCGGCTGCGCAGTTCCCTCTGACGCCGGCTGTGAAGGAGCGCTCGCCGGCAGGCTGGAGCCCGCCGAAATACTTCCCGATAATGCAGGCGACTCATTGGACGCGCACCCTGCCAGGGCGCCAACGCACAGCAGCGTTAAGCATAGAAAAATTACTTCTTTCATTTCAGACCTCCCTAATCCTGTCATGGTTTATAGGAAACATTTTTGTGCCTGACTTGATTCTGTGCCGGCAGCTTCCGCAAAAGTCTGGAAACATAGTAAGCCAGAAAGATGAAAGCGCCCATCATAGCCAGATAGTCCAAATAGAAAAGCGGGATCGGTTCACTGAAATCCATAAATACGAACTCGGTTTGCAGCAACATATAGATTGGAAAGTCACGCCGAATAAAGACCGTAAAGCCATATGCCGCAATCCCGGCGCCGATAAGAGGCAACAATTTTTTTCGCAGTTTGGACGGACGCCGCAACTGCAGCGCTTTTCTGGCCATGCCCAAAAACATTCCCCAATGCACGCCGAGGTGCAGCGCCATCAGAATAAAGCCCCAATGGGAGGCGGCCATATGCAAAAGACGTGCGAAGGACATTCCGCCTTGAATGTTCAAAAATGCAAATACATGGTTGGATAGCATCATCCCGCTGACCATAAGGCCAAGCATTGCGAGAAACACCAGAAAATCAACAAACAACTGAAACACGCGCAATGGAGAATACTTCCCCAAAAACAGGTTCTTGTACCAGTTCCCGTTTAAAATGTGGTGGACAACGAACAAAACGAACATGCCGGCGCCTGCCCACTCGTGCGCCGTATCGCCCCAGAATTGATAACCCATCAGAAATAACAGAGCCAGCGTCATCAGGACGTCCACAACGATTTTAAGAATGGATTTGGGGTTCATGGGCTCCGCCTCCTTCCGTTGTTTATCAGGACAGATTCAGGGCATCAATCCAAGCGGCCACATCGCCGGCTGCGCCCTCTACGCGGCTGCCGGATACGTGAAGACCCTCCAGTATTGTAGCGCCAGACGCGCTGTCTGGCAGCTTATCCAGGCTGCGGCCAAAGGCGCTGCCACCGCTGGTACAGAATGGAATGAGCGTTTTACCCGTCCAATCGCAGGACTCTAGGAAGGAATAAATCAGCATGGGCGCGTCGCCCCACCAGTTAGGGTATCCCACAAAAATCACATTGTAACTGTCCCAATTCTCCACCTGATCGGCCAGCTGCGGCCGGGCGTCGTCCGCCTGTTCCTGCTGGGCTATGTCTAAAAGGGTATCGTAGTCGTCGGTATACGCAGTGGCA
>USJY01000180.1 GCA_900555065.1 uncultured Eubacteriales bacterium | reverse complement strand
CATCAACGGGCCGAGCCATATGCTGAAAAAAAACATCGTATTCGCCGTCTCTGCGCCGGCTTACGGATTCGGTTTACGACTGCCTGCCCCAGCGGTTCTGCATGAGCTTTTTCAGCCGCGCTTTCGCATTGCGCAGCGGCGCGATGGAGTGGTCGTGGTTGAGGCAGTAGAAGATCTTTGCGATATACTTGGACATATCCACGCTGCGGAACCACTCCCTGTCCTGAATATGGGGCGGGACGTAGGTCAGGTTCGTACAGTACACGCCCGTCAGCTTGCCCGCGGCGTACAGCGCGTCAAACTTCTCCGGGCCGCTCGTAAACTGGCCGAACGTGACCATGACAAATATCTTCGCCGCGCCGCGTTCGTTGAGTTCGCGGACAGTGTCAAGCACGGACTCGCCCGATGCGAGCAGGTCGTCCACAATCAGGACGTTTTTGCCCTCCACGTCGGTGCCGAGGTATTCATGCTGGGCGATGGGGTTGCGTCCGTTGACCACCGTGTGCAGATTGCGCCGCTTATAGAACATGCCCACATCCACGCCCAAAACGCCGCTGAAATAGATGGCGCGGTCCATGGCGCCCGAATCGGGGCTGACAACGAGCAGGTTGGAATCGACAATGTCCGTGCCCTCGTCGAGCAGAAACTGCTTGAGCACAGTATAAGTGGGATAGAAATTTTCAAAGGATACGAGCGGAACGGCGTTCTGGATGGTGGGATCGTGCACGTCAAAAGACAGCAGCGTCGATACGCCGATATGCTGCAGTTCCTGCAGCGCCATGGCGCAGTCGAGCGATTCACGGCCGTTGCGTTTGTGCTGGCGCGACTGGTAGAGCATGGGCATCATCAGTGTGACGCGGTTGGCGGTGCCGCCGATGGCGGAGATGGCGCGTTTGATGTCCTGAAAATGTTCGTCCGGGCCCATGTGGTTTGTAAACCCGAACATCTGATAGGTGCAGGAATAGTTCCCAATATCGCTTAAAATATAAACGTCCTTGCCGCGCACCGTGTCCTTGAGCTTGATTTTCCCTTCGCCGTTTGAGAACCGCACCTGTTCAAGCGGAACGAGGTAGGTCCCCTCCGGCGTGGGCGGCATAACGCGGCGCAGATGCTCGTCCACTTTTTTGCCGAGCTCCGCCGCATTGGAAAGGGCCACAACCGCCATCTGGCCATGGCTGCCCTCGCCCATCACCCCAAATTCCAGCATTCTCACAACCCCCTGGCATGGAATGGCGCCCGGCCGGTAAATCGTGCCGTCGCCGTTTTTGTTTCTCTTTTTACATTGATTGTACCATTCGCTCTGCGGTATTTCAAGCGGGGGCTGGGATATGCGCGCAGAGTTTTTCTAGTACCGGGCGGCGCGGCAAAGACGAAAGCCCGCCGGCTTTGTCCGGCGGGCCCTGGGTTTACGGATTCAAACGGCAGGCGCGCGCCTGCGTCCATGGCTTACAGGCTGTAGGATTTGGATGCAATTTCAGCCTGCGCCTTTTCAATAAATGCGTCCGCCGTCATAGCGCCGAGGTCGCCTTCGCTGCGGGAGCGGACGGCGACCGTGCCGGATTCCTGTTCCTTTTGGCCGACAATCAGCATATACGGCGTTTTCTGCAGCTGCGCCTCGCGGATCTTATAGCCGATCTTTTCGCTGCGCCCGTCCAGCTCACAGCGCAGCCCCGCGTCCAGCAGGCGCTGCCGGACTTCGCGCGCATAGGGCTGGAACGCGTCGCTGATCGGCAGTACGGCGACCTGCACGGGAGAGAGCCAGAGCGGGAACGCGCCGGCAAAGTGTTCGGTGAGAATCGCGATAAACCGTTCGATTGAGCCGAACACCACGCGGTGGATCATGACCGGGCGGCGGCGCGCGCCGTCCGCATCCACATAGGTCAGGTCAAAGCGTTCCGGCATCTGGAAATCGAGCTGGATGGTGCCGCACTGCCAGGTACGGCCCATGCTGTCGCGCAGATGGAAGTCGATCTTGGGTCCGTAAAACGCGCCGTCGCCCTCGTTTACGGTATACTCAAGCCCCTTGCTCTCAAGCGCGTGGATCAGGGCGTTCGTGGCAAGCTCCCACTGTTCGTCCTCACCCATGGAGTTTTCCGGGCGTGTGGACAGCTCGACTTCAAAGGGGAACCCAAAAGTGGCGTACACCGCGTCCATCAGCTCGATCACGCCGACGAGCTCTTCCTGAATCTGGGCCGGGGTCATGAAGATATGCGCGTCGTCCTGCGTGAAGCAGCGCACGCGCATCAGCCCGTGCAGGGTACCGGACAGCTCGTGCCGGTGCACAAGGCCCAGTTCGCCGATGCGCTGGGGCAGGTCCTTGTACGAATGCAGTTTGCGCTTGTATACAAGCATGCCGCCCGGGCAGTTCATGGGCTTGATGGCGTAGTCCGCGTCGTCTATTTTGGTGATATACATATTGTCCTTGTAGTGGTCCCAGTGCCCCGAACGGTGCCACAGGTCCTGATTGAGAATCATGGGCGTTTTGATCTCCTGGTACCCGCGCTTCACATGCTGCTCGCGCCAGTAGTCGACGAGCAGGTTATATAGAATCATGCCCTTGGGCAGGAAGAAGGGGAATCCGGGCCCTTCCTCGTATATATCGAACAGGTCCAGCTCGCGGCCGAGTTTGCGGTGGTCGCGTTTTTTTGCCTCTTCCAGCATGTGCAGATACTCTTCCAGCATGGAAGCTTTGGGGAAGCAGGTGCCGTAGATGCGCTGCAGCATTTTGTTATTGCTGTCTCCATGCCAGTACGCGCCCGTAGCGCTGAGCAGCTTGATCGCCTTGATCGGTCCCGTCGAAGCGAGGTGCGGGCCGGCGCACAGGTCGGTAAACTCACCCTGCTCATAAAATGAGATCTCCGCATCGTCGGGCAGTGCCTCGATCAGCTCCACTTTGTAGGGTTCGTCCTTCTCCCGCATCAGTTCGATCGCTTTTTCGCGGGGCAGCGTGAAACGCCTGAGCGCGTGGTTTTCCTTGACGATCTTGCGCATTTCAGCCTCAAGGGCTTCCAGCATATCCGGCGTAAACGGTTCGGGCGTGTCAAAATCGTAATAGAAACCGTCGTCTATGGCCGGGCCGATGGCGAGCTTTGCCTCGGGATACAGGCGCCTGACCGCCTGCGCGAGCACGTGCGACGCGGTATGCCGGAAAGCCAGCCTGCCGCCCGCATCGTCAAAGGTGAGGAATTTTAAGGCGCAGTCGTTTTCTATAACTGCCGAAAGGTCGCGCACGTTCCCGTCGATCTCCGCGGCGAGGGCTGTGCGGGCAAGCCCCGGTGAAATGTCCGCCGCGACACGGCCCGCGGCCACGGGCTCGGCATACTCGCGGCAAGCGCCGTCTTTAAGTGTAATGCGTATCATAGCTTCCGCCTCCTTGCATGATGAAAACAAAAAAAGCCCCGCCCCAAACACGGGGTAAGGCTTTGACTTACGGTTCCACCCGAACATATACTCGTTTGCTGTTAACGGGCCGCCGCCCGGCGCGCCATTTCCTGCGCGCGGCTCACGGAGCGGTGTTCCCCATACGCGCGCCGGCCCGCTCGCACCAGTGTGCGGACCCTCTCTGACGGTTTGCCTCACGGGGACTTCTCCGGTCTTTGCCATTATTCCTGTACATTATACGCCCGCTCCCGCATTTTTGTCAAGTAAATTTCACCGCGGTGCCGTACGCCTGCAAATAAAAACTCGCGTACTGGTTGGTATCGAGCCAGTTCTGGCAGCGCAGGCCCACGAGCGCCTGCCCGCCCGCACGGAAAGTGCGGCGCTTGAGTTCGGCCATCGCGATATAAAAGGCGCGGTCAAAG
>USJY01000179.1 GCA_900555065.1 uncultured Eubacteriales bacterium | reverse complement strand
CGCGGTACAGGCGCAAAGGCGCTTTCCCTCGGCTGGGCGCTGCGCCGGCCTGTCCGCCGCCTGTGAGAACGCCTTTGTCCACGTATTGGCGGCGGCCGGGCCTGTTATCTGGACCGCCCGGTATCACGGCGTGTATAAGCGGTGCTTGCACATCCTGTGTTTACAGGACGCGCAGCAGTCGGCGCCGTACGGTGCGCTGCGTCGCTGGCGGTCGCGCTTGGCTTTATCGGCCCGCGTGCGTAGCGCTTTCGCAAACGGCGCTGCCGAAAGAAAAAGCATGGACGCATAGCATATGTATGTGGTCGGCGCGTCCCGGCGTAAACGCATGGACAAATTCTGCGCTTTGTGTTAAACTATTATAATATGGCATATAAACTAATCATGCTATGGCGGCCCAGTCCGGCATCATCGCCCAGGCCAGGTATCACAGACAGGAGGAGCGCCCATTGGATTACCAGACGGCGGATCGCACCGCAAGCGGCGAGTTTACCGAAAAGAAATCCCGCTTTATCGGGAGTATCAGCCCTGTGCGTACGGAGGCGGAGGCAGTCGCCTTTATCCAGCAAGTAAAAAAAACGCATCCGCAGGCCCGGCACCATGTATACGCTTACATACTTCGGGATGGCAATCTGTCCCGGTACTCGGACGCGGGCGAGCCGTCGGGCACCGGCGGCCAGCCTGCGCTGCAGGTACTCGTCCGCGAAGGGCTGACCGACGTTTGCGTCGTTGTGACGCGCTATTTCGGCGGCGTGCTGTTGGGCGCGGGCGGGCTGACGCGCGCCTATGCGCGCGGCGCTAAGGTAGCGGTAGACGCCGCGGGCGTCGCTGTCATGCGGCTCTGCTGTGTATACACAGTGCGCTGCTCCTATGCGCTCTATCAGCGCCTGCTATCCATGCTGGAACAGGAAGCATGCACAGTCGGTGAGAGCGTGTTTACCGATGAAGTCGCCTTCTCGCTCTCCATGCGCGCGCAGGATACGACGCGAATATTGGAAAAGCTCTCGGAAGCCAGCGCCGGTACGGCTTCCGTAACGTACCAATGTGAAAAATATGTAAAATATAAGAAACAGACGGCATAAAAGGAGGAATCCGCCTGTTTAATCCGTATTATATAATAAAGAGACAACGCTGAGAGGAGTGGACGGATATGTCGATACGAGAGATGCTCGAGCAGCGGGAGCGGGATACCTTGTCGCCGGACGCGACATTTGCCGCGCAGGCGACCAGGGAGCGCCCGGAACCGGAGTGCGATATGCGCACCGCCTTTCAGCGCGACCGGGACAGGATCCTGCACTCCAAGTCCTTTCGCAGGCTTAAACACAAGACCCAGGTATTCCTCTCTCCGGAGGGCGATCACTACCGTACCCGTCTGACGCATACGCTCGAGGTAGCGCAGATCGGGCGCACGATTGCGCGCGCTCTGCGACTTAACGAGGATCTGGTGGAGGCGGCTGCGCTAGGTCATGATCTTGGTCATACCCCGTTCGGGCACGCGGGCGAGCGTGCGCTTCGCAGCGTCTGTCCGCTGGGGTATTCTCACAACGAGCAGAGCGTGCGGATTGCGACGACGCTGGAAAAGACGGGCCGGGGGCTCAATCTCACAAACGAGGTGCTCGACGCCATGCTCTGCCACTCCGGCAACTTTACGGCGCGCACGCTGGAGGGACAGATTGTTCGTATTGCGGACAAGATCGCCTATGTCAACCATGACGTGGACGATGCGATTCGCGGCGGCATTCTCACGAACGACGACCTGCCGTTTGATATTCGGGCCGTCTTGGGCTCAAACAGCCGTATCCGCATCAATACCATGGTCAGCGCTGTAATCGAGGCGAGCGTCGACGGCGAAATTGATATGGACCCCATTGTCCGCGAGGCGACATACGCCCTTCGGCAGTTCATGTTCGATCAGGTCTACACCAATTCCGCGGCAAAGGCGGAGGAGCATAAAGCAGTGCATTTGGTGGAGACGCTGTATCTGCACTATGTAAAATATCCGGAAACGTTGCCCGACGAGTTCAGGCTCATCGCCGACCGCGAGAGCGTGCCGCGCGCCGTGGCCGATTATGTCTCCGGTATGACGGACAACTACGCCGTCAGCGTGTATAAATCCCTGTTTATTCCGGATTTCTGGTCGCACTGAGCCGCAATTCGGCAAAGTCAAAAGAAAGGAGGCGTTTTATGGACTTTGATATGTTTCTCGACCAGCTCAAAAGCCGGTTGCGTATAGAGGACGTAGTCAGCGAATACGTATCCCTGCGCAAGAGCAGCGGCAGCCGGTTTGTCGGACTGTGCCCGTTCCATTCAGAAAAAACGCCCTCTTTTACCGTATTCACCGACGACCAGCACTTTTACTGCTTTGGCTGCGGCAAAGGCGGCGATCTGATTACCTTTATCCGGCAGATCGAGAGCCTGGATTACATGGACGCGCTGCGTCTGCTTGCGGACAAAGCCGGTCTGGACATGCCCCAGGAGCGGGGCGACGGCGAGTACCGCAAGCGGCGGGAGACAGTCCTGAAAATCAACCGTGAAGCCGCGCGCCATTTTCACAGCAATCTCACGGGCGGGCCGGGGGAACCGGCGCGCGCATATTTTTCAAAGCGCAGGCTGTCCCAGTCCACCATTACCCGATTCGGCCTTGGATACGCGCCCGACAGCTGGGACGACTGCCTTAAGCACCTGCAAGGCCTGGGTTACACCGGGCAGCAGATTGAAGCGGCGGGCCTTGCGCTGCGCGGCAAGTCCGGCGGATACTACGACCGTTTCCGTAACCGCGTCATGTTTCCGATTATCGCCACCCGCGGCAATGTGATCGGATTCGGCGGCCGCGTGCTTACGGACGAGCAGCACAAATACCTCAACTCACCGGATACGGTCGCCTTTAAAAAGAGCAATAATCTGTTCGCGCTCAACTTTGCCAAAAACACGGGCAGCGGCAGGCTGATCCTGTGCGAAGGTTATATGGACGTCATATCCCTGCATCAGGCGGGTTTCCCCGAAGCGGTGGCAACGCTGGGCACTGCGCATTATGGCGCGTTATGCCAAGGAGGTCATCATCGCGTATGATTCGGACGGCGCGGACGTGCGGCGGCCGACAAGGCCATACGCCTGCTCACGCAGACGGGCGTCACGGTGCGCGTGCTCTCCATGCCGGACAGCAAGGATCCTGACGAGTACATAAACAAGCACGGGCCGGATCGGTTCCGCCGTTTGCTGGACGGGTCGGGGAGCCATACCACATACAGGCTGGACAAGGCGCGCGCCAAGTATGACCTGGAGATCGTAGAGGACAAGGCGGCCTATCTGAAGGAAGCGGTGCAGATTCTCGCGTCGTTGCCAAGCCCGATGGAACGCGAAATATACGTGTTAAGGCTCGCGCAGCAGACGGATGTTGCCGCGGATGTTATAAAAGCTGAAATTCAGAGTATAATGGAACAGAGGAGAAAACAGTATAAAAAGCAGGAATTTCGGACCGAACGGGATAAATCGGCGGGCGCGAAGGACCGGCTCAATCCGGCCAAGCGCCAGCACCTGAAGGCCGCAAAGGCCGAGGAGGGTCTGCTCGCGATCCTTATGAAACATCCGGACTACTATCGGAAGCTGAACCCGGCTATCGGACCGGAAGACTTTGTAACAGATTTTAACCGGAACATATTCCGGGTTATGGCCGAATGGATTGAAAACGGCAAGGATCCCGATGTCGCGGGTATGTCTAAACTGCTCACGGTGGAGGAGGTATCCAGGCTGACCGAGTATATGATCAATAACGTGCCCGGTAAAGACGAGTTGCGCCGCGCCTGCGACTATGCCGCGGCGATTGCGGACGCAGGCTCGGACGTACGGGCACTGCT
>USJY01000178.1 GCA_900555065.1 uncultured Eubacteriales bacterium | reverse complement strand
GTGATTACGTCAACGATTCCAATTACAAGGACGAGTGGCTGTTATCTCGCGCATCCTACGGGGTTCGGCTCGAACCGCAGCAGCAATCCAACTGGTGCTGGGCAGCCTGCGCGCGGATGATGAGTATGGCGCACTTTGAAGATGCGCTCGTCAGTCAGGCGTCTGTGGCGGTATATGTCAAATTGGGAGCCGATGCACGCGATCCTTCGTCCGAACAAATTGCTTCATCCAACTATGCCGCCACACCGGCGGAAACAGAGAAAGCCGTTGAGCATATATATACAAAGGAAAACTGTAATTTGAACTTTACGTCTGGTTCATGGAAGATCTATTCGGAGCAGACGCTGCGGAAGGTCCTGGACGACGGACAGCCGGTCATTATCTTGCGCGGTCAGTATGATTCTGCAGGAGTAAGAATAAACGGTCATTACATCGTCATATACGGTTATCACTGGGATAACGCCGCCGGTACGTATGTTTACGAAATCCGCGACCCTGGCCCGGTAAATATCGGAGATTCTTACGTGCGGAGTTATCAATGGATCGTAAACGGCCGTAATCCCGCAGGGGCCGAACAGGGAGATCGCGGAAAATGGGACGGAATCGTAGCGCGCAGCGGCTACGGTGATATGATTTCAATGCCATAACTGTATTGGAAGGAGCAATATTTAATGAAAAGAACTATAACGACGCTTCTGGCGTTGGTTTTACTTACAGGCATGCAACCCATGGTAGATGCGGCGGAGCAGGCGGAAAGGCAGGAACAGGCGATGAAAGTAAAGGAAGCGATCCAAATTGCATATTTGAAACCAGATGTGGAAGCCGTGCTGAAGAATTCAGCCAAATATGACGCAAGTCTGCAAGACTGCGATTTTTCTTCCAGCAAATTTATTCCTATTTACAGCGGTATATTCTGGAACCTATTTGGACAAGGAATTCCAGTACAGCAAATAGTTCAAAAGATTAATTCAGGTGAGTGCGATTCTTTCGTTTACTACGTTACATTATATAAGGACGACTTGTTGCCTATAAAAATTCAAGATAAAGATGGACAGCAAATCATTGTAAACATTACAAAGCCTTACGCAGAGGACAATCAGCTATCTTGGTTGCGCGACCTGCTAAGCAGCGACAATATATTGCAGATCAATGGAGAGAAGGCTTTCATCCAGGATGTGTATTGTTTCGACGATCATACGAGTTTTGCAGGAATCGTTGTCTATTTGCTGACCGACAAGGGGACTTACATTAGCTATTATGATATGCCAAAGAGCGAGCCTGTTTTGATGTCGGAAGCGGAGTTTACTCCCTGCGCGAAGCGTTATTATGACAAGATGATTGAATCTGCGTATGATGAAAATGGCGATCCGACCGGCGGTAATTTATCCTTCCTCGATTTCATCGGGGATGCAGAGATTCAAAATCCGATCCAGGGGCAGAAACAGGACAACCGAACGGCGCTGATCCTCGGCATCGCCGGCGGCTGCCTCCTGCTCGGCTGCGGCGTTGCCGCTGCGATCCTGATAACGCGGAAAAGAAAGCGTAAAGGGTAAAAATGCCAAAATATATGCGCGCCGGGATCAACCGGCGCGCGTTTTTATTGGTGCAAAAAGGATTTCTCCGCTTGTATTCGTATTGCGAATGTGCTATTCTGTCGGTAAAGGGACACATTTGCCATATCGGGACGAACGACGGAGCGGTTCCATATTATGTGAAGTGGAAGATCATCCAGCAGGGCGACAGCTCCATGTTCCAGAACAACGGGGACCCGTCGAAAACGCTGTCGCTGGAGAGCGCGACGTACAGCGCGTCGGCGAACGTCAACGTACAGCCCGACAACGGGTATGTGCGGCAATACTGGACGCTGGAACGGGTGTACAACCCGCCCTGCGGAATCCTGCTGTACAGTCCGACGAATTACGGAGTGAAATACAATCCGACCGTATGGGTTGCGCGCAATGGAAGCCTGTTGCTGAGCGACATGGACCTGACCTACCGGGTGTATAACGGGAGCACGCTGGATCAGACGGTTTCGTGGGGCAGTACGGCGTCCAACATCGCGACCGTAAGCAACAACGGGTTCGTTACGGGGAAATCACCGGGGACGGCGACGATCACGGTACGGAAGAGTATCGGCGGGTGCGTGCTGACGGCGTCCTATACGCTGAAGGTGGCGGAGCTGCAAAACGGCAGCTATTACGTGGGGAACAAGAAAACGGGGAAGTACATGGACGTCGAAAACCAGTCGATGGACGCGGGCGCATTGATCCACCAATGGGAGTTCTTCGGCGGCCCCTCGCAGAAGTGGAACTTCACCCTGCAGCGGGACGAAAGTCGCATACGATGTCCGCTTAAACCATGTCTGCGGGTTGTGCGACATATAAAATTGCGATGCAAAATGCATTCGCATCGCAATTTCCCGGCTTGGGCGGAATGCCATCCGATCGGAACAGAGCGGAAAGTACCTGGGCGTGGACGAGAGCGATGCCTATGGGTGCGATGTACCAATCAGGCAGTATAGCTATTCGAGTTCATACAGCACGCGCTGGAAGGTGGAAAAGACCAGCAGCGGCGCATTCAGGATCGCGGCCGGCACCGGCGGAGAACTTGGATTTGCCCTGGCCGTCGGATCATACGTCCTGAACATCAACGGCATCGATATCGAGCAGCGCACGTATACCAATGACTCCAATTACCAGGACGAGTGGTTCTTGTTCGATATGCGAGATGCGGCTTTATTGGCCGTGCCCGAAGCCGATGGACGAAATCGATCTTCATTTTTTAATAACGCGATCGATTATATGCAGTCTTGGGGTTATGATGATATTTATACAAGAGATGCCGATATATCGTGGATGGAGTGCATTGGTTATTTAGCTTCGTCTAAAATAACGGTCTTTCGCTCGCATGGTAATAAAACAGGGATTACTACCTCAGATGGGCATATGACTCGTTCGGACCTATTGGCATTGGGCGAAAACGCTTTATCCCCCGCAAAACTAGTCATATACGGTGCCTGCAGCACAGGGAGCGGGGGGCTATCCGCCAACAATTTGGTCACAGCAACGGAAGAACGAGGCGCTGAAACTGTTATCGGTTTTATGGATACGATTTATACCCCGCCTATCAACGACTGGTGCAGAGATTTGTTCTCTTTGTTAAGTCAAGGCAGAACTATAAAAGAAGCTTGCGATGCGTTGCGAGACAGGTATGATGATCAATCCGGCTTGCGTGATTACATTATAGCAGGAAACAGTAACCTGACATTTAATTAGGGGGAGTGATGTCATGAAAAAAAGAATAATGGTGATGATGACGCTTATAGGGGCCGTATACGGATTAAGCGGCTGTGCGGCAGGAACAAAGCCTGAGAATCTTTACACTGTGTATGAGATCGGTTACCCGGAAAGTAATATTGGAGCGGCCCATAAGGTGGAATACGAATTTTGGAGCGAACCCGCTTATATCGATCAAACAATTCAGGCACAAAGCACAATGTACGTCCCGGTGTTTGGCGAAATAACAGGAACATACAAGGAAACGGCATCGTGGTCTCGGGAAAACTACAAAGTGCGGTGGTATGATCTTCCAGAAACCCCCAAAGGCTTAGCTGTTAATGAGAAGAATGGAAAACCAGTGTACATTTCTAATTTGAATTTAGAGTATTATGACGAAGAAGAAAAAAAAGAAAATATATCTATGGGAGAGTGTGAAACTCGTGCAACAAATATACTTGCGCAATTTGTAGATATTTCGAGTTATGAAAAAGATCCGGTAAAAGTTCGTGATTATAGTGATGATTTAAAATTTTATGAATATAATTATACAGTAATGGTCGATAACTTTTATACTGCAGA
>USJY01000177.1 GCA_900555065.1 uncultured Eubacteriales bacterium | reverse complement strand
AAGTCGGTCGATGAAAGCACCGACGAGGCCGGCAACAAGCTTGTCACCCTGACCTATACGCAGACGGAAGACAAAGTCGTCGCCAAAGCGGATATCCTCCTCTATAAGGATTTCGAGGCCGTGGACTGGGTGATCAACTTTGAAAATCAGAACAGCGCCGATTCCCCGATTATCAGCAATATCCAGGCGCTGGACGCGCCTTTCGCGTATACGGGCGCGGTGCCTGAACTGCGCTATCCCAACGGCGCGAACGCAACGGAGGACGATTTCAAGCTGCTCAGCGCCGATCTTTCCGGCGAACCCGTCACCCTTGGCTCCAACGGCGGGCGTTCGGCCTGCGGCACCATGCCTTTCTTCGATATTGTGACGGAGCAGGGCGGTCTTGTCGGCGCAATCGGCTGGACCGGGCAGTGGACGTCCACATTCTCGGTCTCCGATCAGAAAGTACAGATGACGGCCGGCATGAGCAAGACGAATATCAGCCTGTACGCGGGCGAGAGCATGCGCACCCCGTCCATCGCCCTGCTGTTCTTTGAAGGCAGCGCGGACGACGGGCACCAGACCTGGCGGCACCTTATGTTCGCCGAGTACTCCCCGCGCGACGAGGAGGGCAACCTCGAGTATGAGCTGCCCGTATTCCTGAACTTCTGGGGCTCCACGCCTGCCAGTACAATCATGTCCGCGCTGGAAACGGTGAACCGGCAGGGGCTGTTGTACAACGGCGTCTGGATTGACGCCGGCTGGTATGGCGACGAATCGGACATTTCCGTCGATACATACGACATGAGCTGGTATAACGCGGCGGGAAGCTGGGATCATATCCCAAGCCTGTATCCGGACGGCATGAAGCCCATATCCGATATGCTGGTTCCCAACGGCAAGGAATTCCTGCTCTGGTTTGAGCCGGAGCGCGCAATGCGCGAAACCGACTGGGTGGAAGAGCATATGGATTATATGCTGTACGGTCCGGGCGCGGCGTTTTATCTGTACGATTTGTCCAACGACGAAGCGGCCGACTACCTGATCGAATACATGGACGGCAAGATCAAGGAATACGGCATGACCTGGTACAGGCAGGACTTCAACTGCGAACCGTATACCCGCTGGATCAATAACGACGAAGAGAACCGCAAGGGCATGACCGAGATCAAGTATATCACCAATCTCTACCGGTTCCTCAACACGCTGCGCGAGCGCAACCCCGGCCTGATGATCGACAACTGCGCGTCCGGCGGCAGGCGAATCGACATAGAGATGATGAAGATCTCCGCGCCGCTGTGGCGGACCGACTACCCGGTCAACGGGCAGGAGAGCAATACGGAGGCAATCCGCAGCCAGAACGCATACCTCAACTACTGGGTGCCCATCAGCGCGACGGGCTCGAGTACGGAGGGTATGGACGATTCGTATGAGTTCCGTTCCGTTATGGCCAACGGCATGACGATCGGCTGGTCCTGGAGCAACAGCAACTGGATCAACACCATGCTTGAGCAGTACCAGCGCTGCCGCGCGCTGATGGACGGCGATTATTATATGCTCGCCAACCCCGAAGACTATAAAACGGCCAACAGCTCGATCATGTACTATAAGCCTGAGACGGGCGAAGGGTACTTGCTGGCGTTCCGGCCGAGGCAGTCGGATGAGTCGACCATGACATTAGCCCTCAAGGGCCTGGATCCGGATGCCGAATACACTGTGGAAAACGCGGATACCGGCGAAGTCGTCACCGGCTCCGGCAAAATACTTATGGAAAACGGACTTGTGCTGACAATGGAGAGAGCCCGTTCCTCTATGCTCATCTTCATTACGAAGAATTAACGATTACAAGGCCGGATTCTGTCCTGCGCGTGAACGATCTTCGTATAAGAATGAAACAATGGGAAAGCTGCGAAAGTGAGTCCGTAGCACGTTCAACCGCAAAATCGAGGGGCAAGGTCAACACCTTGCCCCTCAAGGTTTACATCCTAAAACGGCTTGAAATCAGGCTTTTTCAGCCTCTATATTCTACGCCTGCGAGCGAAAAAACAGCGCAGAGGGAATCCCTCTGCGCTGTAATGCTTTAATATTCCCTTGTGCCGCAAGAACGCCTTCTGCGGTAAATTGTTGCGGTCAAACCTGCGCCGGCTGCCAGCATAACCGCTATCCAAAGCGCAATGTTGCTATTATCGCCGGTTTCCGGAGACTGTATATCATCGGCGACGGTAGCCGCCTGGATCGTAAACTCCGTTGTGGCCGTGCCCGTATCGGAAACAATGGCAAGCGTGTGTTTTCCGACCGAAAGCGTCTCCAGATAGGAAGCCTTTAAGGTTACGATGGTGCCGCCTTCTTCGACCTCATAATCGGAAGCGGCAAGGTCTTTGCCGTCCACCTGTACTTTTACAAAATCCGCAAAGGCCGCGTTGGACGTAAAGGAAAGCCCGTTTTCTGCGCCTTTCTGCCATGTGCCGTTTGCGCCGGCTATAATTACAGGCTCAAGCGCCTCACCGCTTGTAAAGGTTTCGGTTCCCTTGGCTCCACACACGCAGGATTTATAGTAGGATGCAGGTTGCTCATAGGTGGCGTCACTTGCTTTATAAGTATCGGAAACTACGTCCTGATCATAGATGTGAGCATGCTTCAGGATATGCACATAGGTATATTCACTCAAGCCGCGCAATGCCGTCGGTTCTTTATAGGGAGAGGCGTCAAAATGACTTGTTCCCTCTTCGCCGTTTTCTTTCATTCCCACTTTGATATCCATGAATGTTTCGGAAGAGGGAACGATGGACACTCCGTTTTCTGCAGAAATTTTACCTATGGCAAGGACATCGGAATCCCCTTCAATAGAAATCGTATCTTTCGAATACAGGCTATCCGTAACAGGGTCTCCGGTGCAGGTCGCTTCGACCTTGCTGTTTATAATGCGCATTGCGCCGTTGTTTCGTACGCTTATTTGTGGACTTTTCGCTATGAGGGTGGAATCGCTTATGGTCAGATTCTGAGGCGTATAAACTGCGCTCGCATTTCCATTGTTTGTTACGGTTACCTGGCTGCTGTCCGAAATGGACAGTCCGTTTATCGCGGCAAGTGCAATATTGTTGGCCATCGTAGTTACATTCACAGTGGAGTGCTCAATAGAAATGCTCCCATAGCTAACGATAGTGTTTCCGCCATCTGCCGAATTGAGATTTGCAGTAACGGTACTGTCGGTAATTGACAGGTCTTCTTCCGCGTAAATGCAAAAATATTGCGTTCCGGCCCCTGTAAGCGTGACATTGGCGTTGTTTTTGATAGTCACCGACCTTAACGCGTGGAGGCCCTGGGCATTGTCGCTTGTTGTGTTGATGTTCAGGGTTGCCCCGTCAACCGTAATATGTCCTGAAGTATCCGCATTATCGTCACAATAGACCCCGAAAAGGCCGGAAGAATTGATGGTCAGGTTTCCAGTTCCCTCACTCTTAAATATGACATTTCCACGATAACCGACGATTCCGCCGTCAGGAGTCGTGATCGTATTTGTGCCTTTTAAAAGGATTGTCAAATCTCCTCCATAAAACGAAATCGGGATTGTGGTATCCGTGCGCGTTATTGTCGCATTCTCCAACGTCAGTACATTGGCGGACGGATCATATACCGCTGTGCCGTCCCCGCATTCTACCGTATAATTGGGGGCGTTGAGAATGTCCACACCATTTACCTTGATCCCTGTGGAATTTTCCGCCGATGCTGTGGTGGGCATTAAACCAATGATGAGCAGTATGGATAGAATCACTGCCAGTGTTCGCCTGTGTATTTTATGTTTCATAAGTCTACCTCCTTAAAATTGCTTTGTATTGCAAACAGCCTCAGCGAAGTGCGGATCGCATCCAGCTGTAATTCCATATATTCCTCGTCCTCGA
>USJY01000176.1 GCA_900555065.1 uncultured Eubacteriales bacterium | reverse complement strand
CGACTATGCCAACGTGAACATGCGACTCGCGCAACTGCCGGGAGGCTACGTCGCCGCCGAACTACGCTCGCATCCGACGGCGCTCGCCATCTTCCTCGTCGTGTCGCTCATCATGGGCGTGATCCCCCACCGCATGAGCCGCCAGGTGCAGGCGGCCGAGCGCACGGCCTGCGCGCTGGGGCGGCTGAATCAGGCGGCGGACCTGAGGGAAGCGAGCCTTGCCACATGGAGTGAATTATATTATACAATACGTATAATAAATCATAAAATATACAAAACTTACCCGGAATATGCATAAAACAGCCGCTGCAAACCTGATGGTTTTGCAGCGGCTGTTTTCTCTATATGCGTTTCAGCACGCAGGCCAGCTGTTCCTTTACAGCTTTTTCACGCCGAGTTGCGTTTTTTCGCCGTTTACATCCCACTCGGCGGTATAGCCGTCCACCGTGCCGAACTCCATGGAGTCCGCCAGCACGTCGCCCATAACGGCGGCGCGGTTTGCGCGCAGGATCGCCTCAATCCGGCTGTTGCCGGCCTGGGTGACGGCGATGTGGTCTGTCACTTCAAAGCCCGCGTCCTTGCGCATAGTCTGCAGTTTGCTCACAAGTTCGCGGACAAACCCCTCTTCGATCAGCGCGTCGTCCAGCGTAATGTCGAGCGCTACGGTGACGCCGCGGTCCTCCTGCACGGCGTAGCCCGCCGCTGAGGACGCGTCGATCAGCAACTCTTCCTCCGAAAGGGTCACCGGCCCGTCCGGAAGCTGCAGCGTTACGCCGCCGGTCTGCTGCAGTTCGGCGTACGCCGCGCCGCCGTCCAGTTCGGCCAGGGCCTGGCGGATCGCGCCGACCTGCTTTCCGTATTTCTGGCCCACGATTTTGAGCTGCGGCTTGAAGGTGTATGCGGTAAAACGGCTCGTGTCCGTTACCTGCGTATAGGCCTTGATATTCAGTTCGTCAAGCACGATCTTTTGGAACAGTTCGCCGAGCGGCGTATCCGACTTGACATAGACAGCGCGCAGCGGCTGCCGGTTTTTGACGCTCGCGGCGTTGCGTGCGGCGCGGCCGAGGGTCGCGACCTGGAGCACGCCCGCCATTCCCTGTTCCAGCTCCGGGTCAATCCAGCGCGCGTCGGCCTGCGGATAGTCGCAAAGATGCACGCTTATGGGCGCGGCTGCGTCCACAGAACAGACGAGGTTGCGGTATATCTGCTCGCTGATAAAGGGGACGACCGGCGCGGCGAGCTTCGCCAGGGTGACGAGGGCCGTGTAGAGCGTCATATACGCGGCGGCCTTGTCCTCCGTCATCTCCGTGCCCCAGAAGCGTTCGCGGCTGCGGCGCACATACCAGTTGCTTAATTCGTCGACAAAACTGTCGAGCGCACGGGTGGTTTCAGTAATCCGATAGTGCTCCAAATGTCCGTCCACCTCGCGGATGAGCGTATGCAGCCTTGACAGCAGCCAGCGGTCCATGACCGTCAGATGCGCGGCGTCAAGGGTATGCTGCGTCGGGTCGAACTGGTCGATCTCGGCGTACAGGACATAGAACGCATAGGTGTTGTACAGCGTGGCGAGGAACTTGCGCTGCCCTTCAGTCACGGCGCGGGGCGAAAAACGGTTGGGCAGCCAGGGCGCGGAATTGTTGCAGAAATACCAGCGTATGGCGTCCGCGCCGTAGGTTGCCAGCGCTTCGGCGGGATCGACCGCGTTGCCCTTGGATTTGGACATCTTCTGCCCGTCCTCGTCAAGCACGTGCCCGAGCACGAGCACGTTCTCATACGGAGCCTTGCCGAACAGCAGCGTGGAAATGGCGATGAGGGAATAGAACCAGCCGCGCGTCTGGTCCACAGCCTCGGAGATAAACGCCGCGGGGAACTGCTGTTTAAACAGATCCTGATTTTCAAACGGGTAGTGGTGCTGGGCAAAGGGCATGGATCCGGAATCAAACCAGCAGTCGACCACCTCCGGCACGCGCCGCATTTCGCCGCCGCATTTCGGGCAGGGGAAGGTGACGCGGTCCACATAGGGCCGGTGCAGGTCGAGTTCGTCCGGACAGGCGCCGCCCGCCAGTTCCCTGAGTTCGGCGACGCTGCCGACCGCGTGCTGGTGCCCGCACGCACATTCCCAGATCGGGAGCGGACAGCCCCAGTACCGGTTGCGGCTGATGGCCCAGTCCTGTATATTCTCCAGCCAGTCGCCGAAACGGCCTTTGCCGATGCTCTCCGGCATCCAGTTGACTGTGTTGTTGTTGGCTACGAGCTGGTCCTTGACAGCCGACATATCGACAAACCAGGATTCGCGCGCATAGTAGATCAGCGGCATGTCGCAGCGCCAGCAGTGCGGATAGCTGTGTTCGAATACCGGCGCGGAGAACAGCTGGCCGCGTTTTTCGAGCGCGTCCAGAATCAACGGGTCCGCGTCCTTGCAGAACGCGCCGGCCCATGGCGTCTGCTCCGTCATCTCGCCGCGGTTATTGACGAGCTGGACAAAGGGCAGGTCATAGGCGCGGCCGACTTTTGCGTCGTCCTCGCCGAATGCGGGCGCAATGTGTACCACGCCGGTGCCGTCACCCAGCGTGACATAATCGTTACAGGTGACGTACCAGCCCTTCTTGGCGGGATGGACAAGGTCGAACAGCGGCTCATATTCCCTGTATTCAAGCGACCGGCCCGGGAACGTCTCGAGTACCTGCGCCTCTTCGCCAAGGACAGCGGGGACGAGCTGTTCGGCCATGTAATAGATTTCGCCCCGGTACTGCACGCGCGCGTACGACGCGTCGGGGTTGACGCAGAGCGCTACGTTTGAGGGCAGGGTCCAGGGCGTGGTCGTCCACGCAAGAATCCATGCGTCCTCGCCTTTCATCCTGAATTTGACGAAGGCGGAACGCTCCTTTACATCCTTATACCCCTGCGCCACCTCGTGGCTGGAAAGGGGCGTGCCGCAGCGCGGGCAGTAGGGTACGACCTTAAAGCCCTTATAGAGCAGGCCGCGCTCAAAGATCTGCTTGAACGCCCACCACTCGGATTCGATATAGGAGTTGTGGTAGGTGACGTACGGATCGTCCATGTCGGCCCAGAAGCCGACGGTGTCCGAGAAATCCTCCCACATCTGCTTGTATTTCCACACGCTCTGTTTGCACTTTTCCAAAAACGGTTCGATACCGTACTGTTCGATCTGTTCCTTGCCGCTGATGCCGAGCTGTTTTTCCACCTCGATTTCCACGGGCAGGCCGTGCGTATCCCAGCCCGCCTTACGCGGGACGTAATATCCCTTCATGGTGCGATAGCGCGGGATGAGGTCTTTTATAACGCGGGTGATCACATGCCCGATATGCGGTTTGCCGTTCGCGGTCGGCGGCCCGTCGTAAAACGTGAATACGGGCGCGTCGGCGCGCAGAGCGAGGCTTTTGCGGAACACGTCGTTTTCCTTCCAGAATTTGAGGACTTCCTTTTCCCGCGCGATCGAATCTGAGTTTACATTTACTTTTTCATACATGCGTTATACCTCCAGCCTTTAAAAAACTGAAAAAAATCCTCGTCCCGCACGAATCCGGGACGAGGAATCTCGCTAACCACCCAATTACGGCATACCAGCATATGCGTTTCCTGTAACGGCGAAAAACCGGCGGCGCTTACTGTGCGGCTTTGCAGTTGGGCGCGCGACTCCAGAGGGATATTCCGCGTTCGCTTCCGCGCCGGGCTTGCACCCGCCCCGGCTCGCTGCAGCTTCTGCGCAACGCGTACTGGCTCTGTCATTGTCTTTAATATATTTAGTATACAACATCTCCACGGCCGCTGTCAAGCCCGTAGCCGGACAGTTTCTGCCTCTGCGTGTAGGGGTACAATACATGTTGGACAGTTGAGAAAAAGGGATGAAGGATAAGGC
>USJY01000175.1 GCA_900555065.1 uncultured Eubacteriales bacterium | reverse complement strand
TGCCGTTGTCTCCGGTCTGCGGAGACTGTGTATTATCATTTGATTCCACCGCCCCGCACACGGTGCAAACGCCGTCCTGGAACGCATGGGCCGTCTTCGGGATCGCTTCGCCCTTTTCCACGATTTCACCGCACACCTTGCAGACCCGGTCGCCCGTGTATCCCTCTGCCGTGCAGCTGGCTTCCCTGGCGTCTTTCAGTTCCGTCTCACCGTGGCCCAGGGCGGCGCCGTACGCAAAGGTCTCCGTTCCCTTTTCGCCGCACACGCAGGAGTAGTAGTAGGTTGCGGCCTCCGTACAGGTGGCGGCGCTGGCAAGATACCGGTCGGAAGTTACCTGCTGGTCGTATACATGCCGATGGACTTCCATGCCAGCCGCGGGAACGCCGTTCACCATGATCATCCCTTCGCCTGCATCGAAGAGGGCGTCGTCCCATAATCCCTCGTACAGCACGGTTCCGTCCGCGCCGTAAACCCGTACGGTTTCTTCAAGCGAAACCTCCATGCTGCCAGTATAAAGAAGCTCGGAATAGCTGATCAATCCTCTGAGGTTTAACCTCAGATCCCCGGTGAGCACGATCCTTTCCGCGCCGATACCGCCCGTATAGAATGTTCCGGTAAAGCTGCCGCCGTCGAGGGTAACCGTACCGGTCGTGTTGATGCCGATTCTCGCTTTCGAAAGAGAAACGTCGCTGTCTATGATATCGACGTCGCCATAGGCACCCATCAGAATATCAATCAAACCGGCGGAAATCGCGCTGTTTTCGATTCGGACGTCCTGGCCTGAGATTGCCATGTTGCAGTCAGAACACGAAAAATCGATCCCGGTTATAAGGACGTCGTGATCAGTGTAGATTGCATAATGGCTTCCAAGAATCTCGAGGCTTGCGGTCTCCGCGCCCTCTCCGCGCACAGTGAGGACGCCCTCTGAGACAATGCTCCCGTTTCCCGCGTCATAGATCTTCGCGCTCCCCTCGACCACAACGGTGGCGCCGTAAGGCAGCAGGATCAGGTCGTCCAGGTCAGGATCGTCGTTGTAAAGAAGGAATCCGTCCTTCAGGGTGAGGGTTTTGCTGGCTTCGTCCCAGCTCCAAAGATCGTCCGCTCCCGGCGCAGGAGCAGGGTCCGCGGTGAAGTCCAGCGTCCCCGTCGCGATGATTCCGGCAGGGATCACCTCTACCTCCAGCCGGCAGAGCCCAGTCTCCATCTCGTCATACCCTTCAAACGCAAGGTAGTAGACGCCGTCCTCCGGTACGGTGTAGAGGGCCGACTCGCCGTCGCCACGCATATTATCAGCATTAAAACCTGTAAGGCGTGTAAAGCCGCCGCTGCCATCCTCCTGATAAATCTCAAGATATGTGTCGCAGTCGCTGCTGTCGGCGCTGTAGAACCTCATCCGCAGGAAATCGCCCTGTTTCAGATCGACTTTCAGGAGCTCCGCGAACAATGTATCATCCTCGACGGTATAGAGCACCGCGCCCTCGCCGCCAAGATCCACCTCGGCGCTGTAGGGAAGCGAAGTCGTTTCCGTAAGGGCCGCGAAGCCTGCTTCCAGCGTAATCGGATCGTTGGATTCCGGGATTTCGGTCCCCCGGCCGGTGGAAACCGTGAGCGTCTTGCTGAGCGTATTATTATCTGTCTGTCCGTTCAGTTTATAAGTACACCCGATATCGAAGCTTATCGTACCAGCCTCGGCATCCTCCGCCGATACGACGTAAGAATACGATAGTTTTTCGGATGAGTTTCCGGGCAGCAAATTATTATATATAGCGATATACCCATTGTCCAGAGAATACTCAGAGATAGTCTCCGAGCTGTTATTCGTGACAGAGATGATAATATCCACCTCTTCCCCCTCCACGTAATATTCGCCGTTTTGAGGGGAGCTTGTTACTTCATAATTCAGGGTAACGCCGTTCGTATCTGTTACCTCCTGCGCCTGCGCAAAAGCCGTTATCGGCGTCAGCGACAGGATCAGCAGCAGGCTGAGCAGTGTGGCCAGCAATCGCTTTTTCATTTTCCTTCCTCCCATTTGAATTGAATTTCTCTCATATATAATCGAAGAGACGTCCGGATTGCGTTCATTTGCAGGTTCAGATATTCCTCGTCCCCAAACATCGCATAGTGGACGCAGGCCCGGACAAAGATGTAAATCATCCCCTGAATAAAGTCCACCGGCATTCCCAGCTTGCCGGAGAGCAGCGCGGCGTACTGGTGGTAGCGGACATTCACGCCCTTGAAAAACTCCTTGCCGTGCTCCCGGTATTTGGGGCTTGCGTACACCTGATACATAAAGCGGTATTTTTCGCCGTGGAGCTTTGCGGTAAGGTAGGGCATTTCCCGCAGAAACCGCTCGATGTCCGCAAAGCGCATGGGCGCTTTCGCCATAAAGTCGTCCTCCACCTTTGCCATGCAGTGGGCGGTGGATTCGATGACGATGTTGTCCTTTCTGCCGAAGTAGTAGACCAGCGCCGCGTTGGTCACGCCACAGGCTTCGGATAACATCAGCAGCGTCGTATTTTCCAGCCCGTTTTTACAAAATACATCAAAGCAGGTTCCCAAAAATTCGGTTCCCCGTTCCTGATTTCGGTTTGGCTTACTAGTATCGCCTCCATATTAACTAACCAGGCAATTAGACTTGTGCACTAAAAAAAAAGCGACTTTGCATTTGACAGAAAAAAACAGCAGGGTTATGCTGTGCTTGCTACCAGCATTGTCCTACTTTTCGCTGCCATAGTCAATACCTCTTTTTTCATGTATATTGAATCGAAGATATTTTATCATACCGGTGTTCCGGATTCAAGTACTTCTAAAGGCTATTAGCAAAATTTGTGGGATAGAAACGGAACGGTATCCTGAATCAGAGTAGTAATCCCGCCTTTTACGGGGACTATGCAATTCCCACCGCAAAAACTTGATTTTCGGCGGGGTTCTGATATAATACATCTGTTCTTATTTGAGATAGACAACTGAATATCTTTTTCACTATAGATTGGATAGACGGCTGAGAGCCGGACAACGCCTGCGGTATGCTAAGAGGAAACGTTGCCGTCAGGGTCTGCCGGCGGCATATTGTTCGCAATCGGCCTGTGTATGGTTCCAATCCCGGCCTGGAGCGTTTTTATGCCGGACGTTCTTTTGGGCCGCGCAGGCCTGCCGCTCGGCCCGATTGCTTTGACAGAAAGGTATAAAAGAATGAATATCAGGCAGATCGTGTTAACCCGTCTTTATAATACGAATATGGGAAAACGCATGCTCCGTGACCCGTTTAGGCGTGTGGTTTTCAGCGCCGCGATAGGTTTTTCCCTCAATCTGCTGTATGCCCTGTATCATGGCGTGCTTGGTATAATCAATTTATCAATATGGTTTACTGTTTTGTGCGCATATTATACTGTTTTGGCGACCATGCGCTTTTGCACCGTTCTGTGCGGCCGAAAAGGCGGTCCAGTTTCATCCGCCGACGCAGCGTATTTCGCGATGAAACTGTCCGGCGTTTTGCTCGTGCTGCTAAGCATTGTTTTAGCCAGCGTAAACTATGTCAGTCTGTCTCAGAATATTGCTGCAAAGTATGATGAAATTATCATGATCACGATTGCTGTCTATACTTTTTCCAAGTTGGCGGCGGTGATTGTAAAAGCGGTCAGGCAACATGAGAACCCCTCGCCGCTGCTTGCCGTCATACGCAATATTGGGTATGCGGAAGTAGCGGCCGCTGTTCTTACATTACAGCGGTCCATGCTGGTTTCTTTCGGCTCGATGAACAATGAACAGGCGCATATTATGAATATGTTGACCGGCGCCGCCGTCTGTATATTCGTACTGGTCCTTGGAATCCGCATGATCGGCAGGGGAATGCGGAAGAAATAGGCCGGACATGGCCGCATCGGAAGAAAAGATTGCCGCC
>USJY01000174.1 GCA_900555065.1 uncultured Eubacteriales bacterium | reverse complement strand
GCAATGTTCTTCATTATGGCGACGCTCGCCCACAGCAGCGCGCTTACCAACATGCACGGCGGGACTTCGCTGGAGGCGACACTGGGCTTCGGTATTTACGTGGTCGGGATATTCGCGGTGATATTCCTGTTTTATACGAACAGCTTCCTTGTCAAACGCCGCAAAAAGGAATTCGGACTGTTCAACATTCTGGGCATGGAGAAAAAACATATCGGACGCATTATTGCCTACGAGACGCTGTATACGGCGGCGATCAGCCTCGTGCTGGGTATCGGGCTGGGACTCGCCTTCTACAAGCTTGTAAGCCTGCTGCTGATGAAAATCATGCAGTTCGACCTCAAATTCGGCTTTGAATTTTCCCCGCAGGCGCTCGTTGCCACCGCCGTGCTCTTTCTGGCCATTTTCGCCCTGACCCTGCTCAACTCCCTGCGGCAGATCCACCTGTCCAAGCCCATTGAACTGCTCAAGGGCGGGCAGACCGGAGAACGGGAGCCCCGGACAAAATGGGCGCTTGCGATTCTGGGCGCGCTGTGCCTTGGCGGCGGGTACTATATTTCGATTACGACCACAAATCCGCTGCAGGCGCTGACACTGTTCTTTCTGGCGGTCGTACTCGTGATCATCGGCACCTACTGCCTGTTTACCGCCGGAAGCATCGCCATTCTGAAAGCGCTCCGCAAAAACAAGCGCTATTACTACAAAACCAACCATTTTATCAATGTTTCCGGCATGATGTACCGCATGAAACAAAACGCGGTGGGTCTCGCCAATATCTGCATTCTATCCACCATGGTGCTGGTCATGGTCTCGACGACCGTCTCCCTCTATATCGGCATGGAAGACGCGTTGCACAAGATGTATCCGCGGGACATTGTCACAGAGGAACACCTGATAATCGACCCGGACAGCGGACAAATTGAAAAGAGCAGGGATATTCCGGATATTGCCAGACGCCTGCTCGGCGAACGCGGGCTTGCGCCTGAAAACGAGATGCAGTACGCGTATCTGGACATCCCCGCCGTGCGCGACGGGGACAGGTTTGATTTCAATCCCGACGGGTATTCGGACGAGCTCGGCGGCGATATATATGCGCTTGTGATTCTGAGCGCGGACGACTTTAACGCGCTCACGGGAAGCGGTATTTCGCTTGCGGAGGATGAGGCGCGCGTCTATTCCCCAAAGCAAATCTACGGCGGAAGCGAAATCTACATTGCGGGACTGCGCCTGCGCGTATCCGGCAGCGAACTGACGCCGGACGAATTCAGCCTTGCGGACGTCTATACATTGCAGGAGCAGGATAAAATCCTGTATATAGTCGTCAGCGACAGGGGCGTAGTGGAGGATATTGCCCGGCTGCAGACAGGAAACGACGGCGCGTCCCTGTATCCGCTCAGGGAGTACTATGCCTTTGACCTGGACGCACCGGACGAGACGGCCGACGCAGTGTTCGAGCAGCTTTCCGACGAAGTGACAAGAGAGAAGTTCAGCGGCCGGCTGGATACGCAAAGCGAGAGCAGGGACGCCTTTCTCGGCATGTACGGCGGGCTGTTCTTTCTCGGTATCTTCCTCGGGCTGACGTTCATGATGGCCGCGGTGCTGATTATCTATTACAAACAGGTATCGGAGGGCTATGAGGACAAGGAACGTTTCGCCATCATGCAAAAGGTCGGACTCAGCCGTAAAGAGGTGCGCCGGGCTATCCGCGCGCAGATTCTGACCATGTTCTTCCTCCCGCTCGTCGTCGCCTGCATACACATTGCGTTCGCTTTCCCCGTTATTACGCGGCTTCTGCGCATCCTGTACCTGACAAACGTGCCGCTGTTCGCCGCCTGCACAGCGGGTTCCATTGCCGTTTTCGCCGTGTTTTACGCGGTCGTTTTCAGCCTGACCGCTAAGGTCTATTACCGGATTGTGGGCGAAAGCTAGTTCCCATTCATAAAAAAGCCGCCTGTAACAGGCGGCTTTTTTGCATTTTAAAACGCGAAGTTGCCGTTTACGAACACCGGGATTTCCTCGCCGTCCCAGGTTGTGCCGACAATCGAGAGATCAGGCGTGCCGATCATAAAGTCGACATGGGTGATGGAATCGTTGAGTCCGTGTGCGGCAAGCTCCTGCTTATCCATCTCCATCCCGCCCTCGATACAGGGGTACGCTTCGCCAAAGGCAAGGTGACAGGAGGCGTTCTCATCGAACAGGGTGTTGTAGAACAGCACGCCGGCGTTCGAGATGGGAGAATCGTATGGAACCAGCGCGACTTCGCCGAGGTAGGACGCGCCCTCGTCAACCGAGATGGCGCTGCGCAGCACATCCTCACCCTGTTCGGCCTGCACCTCGACTATTTTTCCGTTTTCAAAGCGCATGCGGAATTTGTCGATGACGTTGCCGTCTTTCACAAGCGGCATGGAAGCGACGGCCACGCCGTTCACGCCGTCTCTCTTCGGGGCGGTGAAGATCTCCTCGGTCGGCATATTGGCGATAAATACCTGCCCGCCGTGGGTGCGGTCCCCGCCCGCCTGCCAGAAGTGGGTCTTGGGCAGTTCAATGGTCAGGTCGGTCCCTATACTGTTGGTATAGCGCAGGGAACGGAAGCGGTACTCGTTGAGCTTTTTCTTGCGCGCGCCGAGGTTGGCCAGGTGTTCTTTCCAGTTTTCCACCGGGTCGCCCCCGTCTACGCGGACAGCGGCGCAGATGGCGTCCCACAGCCGGTCGACCGCATCCTGTTTTTCCGCGTCGGGAAACACCTTTTGCGCCCAGGCGTCCACCGGCACGGACGCGATACACCATGGAAAGCCGTTGGACATCTGCAGGCGCCGATAGGTCTGCACCGCGGCGCCGGATGCGATTTCCGCACGCTGCAGACGGCCGGGATCCACCCCTTTCAGGTTTTCCGGGTCGGATGCGGAAATGGCGAGGAAGGCCGCGCCCTCGCGCGCATTGTCATTGTAAAACGCAGCAAGCCAGGCGGGATAGGAATCAAACACGTCGTCAGCAGCCTTCAGGTACTTTTCGCGGGTCATATAATCGTCGCGCCAGCTTACGATTACCTCACGACAGCCGGCTTCATACGCCTCCGTCGCGCACATGCGCCCGAACTGCGCGCACTCTACCGGGCAGAGCAGCACCAGGTTCTGCCCTTTTTGAATATTGACGCCGACCCGGACGAGCAGGCGGGCGTACTGTTTCATTCTCTCCAGCATATCATACCTCTTTTCCGGAGCGGAACCGGCGCGGCAGGCGCGTCGATCCCTCCTGTTTCAAATTTCCCCTGTATTTTTCCCTATTTTACCAAATATATCCGCGTATTTCAAGGGCGCATTTTGCAACTTCAACAAAATTCGATTTTTCTTTGCTCGCTGACAAATATTTACATTTTTTGCGTTCAGTTCAAGTTATCCTATGTACAGGGTCTTTTCCGCAGCCGCGGTATGGACAACCCATGTGCGCGGACTGACAGCTTGGAAAACGCGGCTCGGAAAAATACTTCCGCCGCAAGGGGTGCGCCGGATTCGGGGGGGATCCGGCGCACCGGCGGCATTTCTATCAAAAATGGCGACATGATACAGACTGCGAATCGGGAAAGGATGTGAAAAAATGAAAGTTGAAACACGGGAGGAGGGCGACCTGCTCATACTCGTATTCCAGGGGGAGATGGACCACCACAACCTGCGCGGAATCAGCCTGCAGACCGATCCCGTAATTAAACGGCTCAAACCGAAAATGCTGCTCTTGGACATGCAGGGCGTGCCCTTCTGCGACAGCTCGGGGATTGCGGCCGTCATCGGCCGGTATAAAATCGTGCAGGAATGGGGCGGGAAAATGGTTCTGCACGGCCTGAATAACCAGGTGCGTAAAGTACTCAATCTTGGAGGCGTATTTAATATTGTAAAAGAGGTGCAGAGGCAATGACAGGAGAA
>USJY01000173.1 GCA_900555065.1 uncultured Eubacteriales bacterium | reverse complement strand
TTTCGTGAGATGAAGATCGACTGTTTCGAGCCGCTCGGCGCGTTCTATGTATTCCCAAGCATTGCGAAATACGGGCTCCCCAGCGGGGAGTTCTGCGAACGCTTCCTGTACGACGAACATGTCGCCATCGTCCCCGGCAGCGCGTTCGGCGAGAGCGGGGAGGGCTTTGTGCGCATCTCCTATGCGAAGAGCCTGCGCGATATTGAGACGGCGATGGAGCGCTTTGTTTCCAGATTATAAGAGGACGAGGTGACGGGTTTGGTCACAGTGAAAACCGCCGCAAAACTGAATTTGCTGCTCAATATTACGGGCGTGCGAGAAGATGGCTACCACACGCTGGAAACTGTCATGCAGACGGTGGATCTGTACGATTTCATGACCATCGACGCCGCCGGCGGCCAGATCCGCCTGACCGGCAACCTGCCGTATATACCTTATAACGAAAAAAACCTGGTCTACCGCGCGGCGGCCGCCTTTTTTGCGGCCACCGGAATCCCGCCCGCCGCACGAATACACCTGACAAAGCACATACCCGTACAAGCGGGTATGGGCGGCGGCAGCGGCAACGCCGCGGGCGCGCTGCTGGGCTTGAACCTGCTCTACGGCGAGCCGCTTTCGCGCAATGCGCTCGCCGCGCTTGCCGGCCCGCTCGGCGCGGACGTGCCCTATTTCTTAACGGGCGGTACGGCGCTGTGTACCGGTACGGGCGATGAGCTCACTCCTCTGCGCCCGATGCCGGACTGCACCATCGTTGTGATCAAGGATCGGCAGGGCGTGTCCACATCGGCCGCCTATGCGAAGTACGACGCCGACCCCATCCCGCCCGTCGGCGATTTGAAGCGCCTGCTCGCCGGGATGGAACAGGGTGGACTGGGCCAGATCTGCGCCGGGCTGGGGAACGTGTTTTACGAGTATGCCGCAGCGCAGTGCCCGCAGATCAAATGGGCGTACGACGACCTGTTCGAGTGCGGCGCCGACGGGGTCTGCATGTCGGGCAGCGGTTCTGCCGTGTTCGGCATTTTTGAGGATCCGGACCGCGCGCGGCGGTGTTTTCAGAAGCTGGGCAGGGCCCATGCGTATATATCCATGACAAGGCCGACAGAGGACGCCGTCCTCCTGTTTGAGGGCTGATGGGGGAAGAGTATGAAAATAGGAATCGTGGGGCTTCCAAACGTAGGGAAGAGCACGCTGTTTAACGCCATTACGAACGCGGGCGCGCAGTCCGCGAATTACGCCTTTTGCACCATTGAACCCAACGTCGGGATCGTGGACGTGCCGGACCGCCGCCTGCAGGCGCTGGCCGAAATGTACCATCCCAAAAAGGTGACGCCGGCGACGATTGAGTTTGTGGACATCGCGGGCCTAGTCAAAGGCGCGTCGCGCGGGGAAGGTCTGGGCAACAAGTTTTTGTCCCATATCCGCGAAGTGGACGCGATCGTGCACGTCGTGCGCTGTTTTGACGACGATAACGTCATCCATGTGGAGACGACGGTCGACCCCAGGCGCGATGCGGAGATCATCAACCTGGAACTGGTGTTCGCCGATATGGAGATGGTCGAGCGCCGCATTGACCGTGTGAAAAAAGCGCTCAAGGGCGATAAGAGTTTTCAGGCCGAGCTCGACCTGCTCGAACGGGTAGACGCCGCCCTGAGCGACGGGCTGCCCGCCCGCGCGCTGGAATACGACGAAACGGAGGAAAAACTGCTGCGCAATGTCGCGCTGCTGACCGTCAAGCCCGTAATATACGCGGCAAATATGGATGAGAAAACGTTTGCCGCCGGGATAGAGAACAGTCCGTATTATCGGACGGTGCAGGAACTCGCCGCAGCGGAAGGTGCGCAGGTGCTGCCCATATGCGCTGCGCTCGAAGAGGAGATTTCTTCTCTCGACGAGGAGGAGAAACAGATTTTTCTGCAGGATATCGGACTGGAGGCCTCAGGGCTCGACCGGATGGTTTCCGCCTGCTATACCCTGCTCGGCCTGATCAGCTATCTTACTGCGGGTGAAGACGAGGTTCGTGCCTGGACCATTGTAAAGGGCACAAAAGCGCCGGCTGCAGCGGGAAAGATACACTCTGATTTTGAACGCGGCTTCATCCGCGCCGAGACGGTCGCCTTCGACGATCTAATGCAGTCGGGCGGCATGGCGGGCGCCCGGGAAAAAGGCCTGGTCCGCAGCGAGGGCAAGGAATACGTCGTACAGGATGGGGATGTTATCCTTTTCCGCTTTAATGTGTAATACAGACGCCCGTATGCATGGGCGCCTGCATATGTGCGGTATAAAAGGGAAATAATGGAGGAAGTGCAATGAGCGACCTGAATGAAAACAGAAAGGTTGAGACGCCGCAGCAGCAGGGGCAGGCTGCGCCGGTGAGCTGGAAGACGAAGTTGGCGGACTATCTGCGCAAGGAACCGCGCGACCTGCCGCCCATGCCGAAGGCGTCCCGCAAGCGCCTGGGCGAATTCTCGGAGGGAACGGATGAGATTACGCGGCTTGGTTATCGCGTCCCGTTCGTGGACTCTCTGCGCGGTTTGTCCATTATCGCCATGGTCCTCTACCATTTCGCATACGACGTTTGCACTTTCGGCTTTTTTGAAGGGACGGGCTTCAACCGGTTCATCGGCAGTATTTTCTACTCTGAATCCATGGAGTACTGGCTTTTTGGGTTCCAGATGCTGTTTGTATTCGTGTCCGGCATCTCATGCAATTACAGCCGCAACAATTTCCGAAGGGCGCTCAAGCTGTTTTTCGCAGCGATGATTATCACCATCGGCTCGGCAATCTTTTTCGGCCCGAGCGGGGCGATCTATTTCGGCATCCTGCATTTCCTGTGCGTCGCCGCGCTGATTTACGCCGTCTGCCACAAGTACTGCGACTTTTTGTTTGAACGCGTCAACCTGGCCGTATACCTGTTCCTGTTCGTCGTTTTTGTGATTTTGACGTCCAGATACCAGTTCGAGCCGCTGTATCTGAACCTGTTCGGCCTTCGCCTGGAAGTGCCGTACTTTATCACCGGGTTTACGCCCTACGGGTTTACCGCGCCGGACTTTTTCGGGATCTTCCCATGGATTTTGCTGTACTTCTGCGGCGTGGTATTCGGCCGGTATATGAAACAGGGCGTCATTCCTGACAACTGGTACAAGTTCCGCATACCGGGCCTGGATTTTGTGGGCAGGAACACGCTGCTGATATATATCGTTCACCAGCCGATCCTGTACGGGCTGCTTTATTTGCTGGATTTGGTCCTGTAAATCTGCTGTATCCCAGTTGACGAAAAATAGTAAATTTCTTGCTATTTTCAAAAAGTATGATATAATAACCCATAGATTTTTTGTAAGGCAAATGCAATCAGGCAAAGACAATGCCCACAGGCCGGCGACGCTGGGCGGCGCCTGCCGAGGGGAGGGGAACTAGCATGGACAATCGCAATCATGACGACAATCTTGACAATTTGAATATAGACGGCAATGAGGATATCGCGCGCGCGGTAAACGCCGCGCGCCAGGCAAAACAGAACGGCTCCAGAATCGCGGCGGACGCCGCCGCGGCTCTCTCCGGAGACGGTATGGGACACGCTGCCGAATCCGAGACGCAGATGGACGATCTTGCTGCTGCGGTCCGGGAGGCGACGGAGCGCGTCCATGGAACGGAACAGCAGCAGCCCGCGCCAGTGGACGCGGAGCAGCCCGTGCCGGCGGACGCAGCGTCGCAGACGCCGCCGGCAACTGCATCTGAACCGGAGGAATCGCTTGCCGAAGCGCAGGCTCCGCCGGCTGACCCTGCCGCGCCGCAGGATGACGCCGGCGCTGTCGATATGTCGGATACCATTCCCATGTCCGCGGTAGGCGCGCAGGACGATGCGCAGCCGCAGGCCGCGGATGAATCGCCGACCATGGTGTTCGGCGCGTCCGATGCGCCTGCAGAGGCCGCCGCGCAGGATGATTTGGCCGATACCATCC
>USJY01000172.1 GCA_900555065.1 uncultured Eubacteriales bacterium | reverse complement strand
AAATCCGCTTGCCTGCACAGCCTGTGTGGACGTATAATAAGAAATAAGAAGAAAGGGAGGCATGGCAAATGGATGAAGAGAGGTTGCGGCGGCAGATGACGTTTTTAGCGGAGGCCGATAAGATGAAATCCGTACTGCGGCAGACGCTGCTTGCGGATGGGTCGCGCAGAGAGAACGATGCAGAGCACTCGTGGCATTTCGCGCTGACGGGCATGATCCTGTTTGAATACGCCCACAGCGCCGAGGTGGACCTGTGCCGCATCCTGCAGATGGCGCTTGTGCACGACATGGTCGAAATTTACGCGGGCGACGCGTTTTGCTACGACCCCGAAGCGAACCGGGGCAAGCTGGAGCGGGAGCGCGCCGCGGCCGACCGGCTGTTCGCACTGCTGCCGGAAGAACAGGGCGCGTATTATCGCGGCCTTTGGGAAGAGTTTGACGCGATGGAAACGCCGGATGCAAAATATGCGGCCGCAATGGACCGAATTCAGCCGCTTATCAATAACTATCTCACAAAGGGCCATACCTGGAAGCTCGGCCGCGTATCGAGCGCGGACGTATATAAGCGGATGGACATGGTTCGCGTCGGCACGCCGGCGCTGTGGCCGATGGTGGAGTTCATTGTCAACGATTCAATACGGCAGGGCTTTTTGCAGCCGTAATAAAAGACGGGATTAAAAGGGAGGCGTTTCGGAAGGAAGTTGTCTCCCTTTGGCTTTTTTAAAATCTAATAAATAAGATTTTTTATATTGTTTTTGCATCGATTTGTAGTATAATAAATACAACAGCAATGACGAGAAAGAGTAAGCAACTGAAACTCTTCAGAGAATCCCATCATCTTCGGATGTGCTGCGAATGGGTAAAGCGTATTTTGCCGAACATGGTCTCCGAGCTGCGTACCGAGCCTTTGGGTTAGGCTATGCCGGGTTCGCCCGTTACAGCGGTAGAGTTTCGATAGATCATTTCCTATCCGAACTTGATAAGGCTTGTTATCGTGAGAAACAAGCGAATTAGGGTGGTAACGCGTGAGTATATCGCTCTCGCCCCTTGTACGATTTATGGGGGTGAGAGCGTTTTTTATTTTACAGATTTATATTACAACAACTAAGTGTTACCACTATAAGAAATGAGGTGCGAACTATGGAAAACATTATTGTAGGAGGAGCGTGGCCATATGCAAATGGTTCACTCCATATAGGGCATATAGCAGCCCTTCTTCCGGGAGATGTTCTAGCCCGTTATTTTAGAGCAAAGGGAAACCGCGTGTTTTATGTGTCCGGTAGCGATTGCCATGGCACACCGATTACCATCAGAGCAAAGCAAGAACATTCAACACCGGGAGAGATTAGCGAGCATTATCACAGGGAATTCTGCGCCGTATTCAAGAAACTAGGTTTTTCATATGATCTATATACGAAAACATCAGATACGAGGCATAAAAAATTTGTTACAGAATTTCACAAGAAGCTATATACCAGTGATTATATAGAAGAAAGAACAGTAAAACAGGCTATCTGTCCTGCATGTAAAAAGGTGCTCACAGATAGACTGGTTATCGGAATTTGTCCTGCGTGCGGCTCCGCTACTCGCGGAGACCAGTGCGATGCCTGCGGAGAAGTGTTAGACGCGGATGCTGTTATTGATGCAAAATGTGCTGATTGTGGCACACCGATATCTTTCGGAGAAACAACACAATTATTTTTACAAATATCAAAACTAAAAAATGAGCTCTGTGAGTTTCTCAATGCCCATCCGTATTGGCGCAAAAACGCTATTGCATTTACAAAAAGATATATTGATGAAGGCCTCCGGGATCGTGCGATAACACGCGATCTTGATTGGGGGATCGACGTTCCCAAGTGCGGATATGAAGAAAAGAAAATCTATATATGGGCGGAGAATGTCTTGGGTTATTTGTCGGCAACATCTGTTGTTTGCAAAGAAAGAGGCGTCAGCTTCAAAGAGGCATACGGAAACGAAAGCCGCCATTATTATGTACACGGCAAAGATAATATCCCGTTCCACACAATTATTCTTCCTTCTCTTTTAATTGCGCACGGAGAAGGTTTGCATCTTCCCGATGAAATTATCTCCAGCGAGTATATGACGCTTGAAGGAAGAAAAATATCCACCAGTCAAAATTGGGCTGTTTGGGCTAAAGATCTCGTGGAGGAATATAATCCAGATTCAATAAGGTATTTTTTTATTGCCAATGGACCTGAAAAGCGAGACACCGATTTTTCGTGGAGAGAATTCAAAAAACAAAACAACGCAGAACTGGTTGGTGCTTGGGGAAACCTGGTCAACCGTACGCTTGCCTTTGCTGTTAAGTTTCTTGATTGTCAAGTTGCGCCTGCAGTGATAGACGCTGATATTAAAGAGCGAATACGGATGTTGTACAAATCCGTTGGCACAAAAATAGAAAAAGGTGCCTTTCGTGAGGCTCTTGAAGAAATATTTGAAGTTATTCGATTTGGTAACGCCTATTATGACGCCAAACAGCCGTGGAAAACAAGAGTCAACAATCTCGATGAATGCAGAACCACCATCAGTAATTGTGCGTATCTAATTGCGAATATTGCCATTCTGCTACATCCTTTTTTACCTTTCTCTTCATCAAAGGTATCGAAATGGCTCGGCGTCGAAATTAAATGGACGGAGCAAGATATCGGCGTGAAAGTTATCCCTAGGGAAATCTCTATACTTTTTTCTAAAATGGATTGATGTCCACAAGTATAACAAGTATAACGAGCATCGGATTGTGATCCCACAAACCGAAAAAAAATCTGATAAAAGTCTTTGGGGCACCTTCCTTACGGATGGCGCCCCAAAATCCCGTCCTTTTTTATTTTCCAAGCATCTGCCTGGCCGTTTTCACAATGTTGTCCGCGCACAGCCCGTACATTTCCAGGACTTTCCGAGCCGGGCCGGACTTTCCGAATTTGTCCTGTACGCCGATGCGGCGTACCCGGCAGGGGTATTCCTCGCTGAGCAGTTCGCAGACTGCGCCGCCCAGCCCGCCGATAACGCTGTGTTCCTCGGCGGTGAGGATCAGGCCGGTCTCTTTCGCTGCTTTGAGTACGATGTCGCGGTCCAGGGGCTTAATGGTCGGCATGTCGATCACGCGCGCGTGAACGCCGGCGGCGCGGAGCTCGTCGGCCGCTTTGAGGGATTCAGCGACCATGAGCCCGGTGGTAATAATTGCAATATCGTCGCCCTCGCGCAGGGTATAGCCCTTGCCGATCTCCATTGTTACGTTTTCGGGATAGACGAGAGGCACCGGCAGACGGCCGAGCCTGGTATACGTGGGCCCGTTCAGCGCCGCGGCGGCGCGCAGCAGCGCCTCCGTGGCGTGCGCGTCGCATGGGCTGAGCACCGTCATGCCCGGCAGCACGCGCATAAGCGCGATATCCTCAAAGCACTGGTGCGTCGCGCCGTCCTCCCCGACCGTGATCCCCGCGTGGGTCGCGCAGATTTTGACGTTGAGATGCGCGTGCGCCACCATGTTGCGGACCTGTTCATATGCCCGCCCGCATGCGAACATCGCAAAGCTGGATGCGAAGACCGGCACGCCCGTCGAGGCGATGCCCGCCGCGACCGAGACCATATTCTGCTCCGCGATGCCGCAGTTGATGAACCGCTCCGGGTATTTTTCCGCGAAGATGCCGGTCATCGTCGAGCCGGAAAGATCGGCGTCCATCACGTAAAAATCATACTTTTCCCCAAGATCGGCGAGCGCCCTTCCGTAAGCCGCCCGCGTGGCTATCCGTTCCGCCATATATCGCTCCCATCCGTATCCATCCCGGCGTAACCGAAACGAAAACGGGTTCCTTTCCTACAGCATATTTTCTATATCACAGGCCCGCGCGCGCCCTGGCCGCCTCCCAGGCGGCGGAAAGCTCGGAATACGCGGTCTCGAATTCATCCTTTTTCGGGGCTTTTCCGTGCCAGGTATAATTGTTTTCCA
>USJY01000171.1 GCA_900555065.1 uncultured Eubacteriales bacterium | reverse complement strand
AAGTGGCCGGCGGTCTGCACGGCGTCGGCGCGTCCGTCGTCAACGCCCTGTCCGAATACCTCGAAGTCGAGGTGTTCCAGAATGGAAACGTGTACTTCCAGCGCTATGAGCGCGGCAATCGCGTCGCGCCCCTGGCTGTGACCGGCAAGACTGACAAGGTCGGGTCCCGCATTACCTTCCTGCCCGACAGCGAGATTTTCGACGAGGTTGAGTTCGACTTTGACACGCTGCTGACCCGCCTGCGCGAACAGGCGTTCCTTAACGGCGGCGTGAAGATCATTCTGGCCGACAGGCGCGAAGGCCGCGAGCAGGAGGTCTGCCTGCACTACGAGGGCGGGATCGTGAGCTTTGTCGAGTATATCAACGCCAAAAAAAGCGCCGAAGTGCTGCACGAACCCATTTACGTCAGTGTGAAAAAGCAGACGTGCGAGGCGGAGATCGCGCTGCAGTACAACGATTCGTACAATGAAATTATCCTGTCCTTTGCAAACAACATAAACACCACCGAGGGCGGCATGCACGAGACCGGTTTTAAGTCGGGCCTGACAAAGGTGCTCAACGATTATGCGCGCCGCTTCGGCATTCTCAAGGAAAGCGATAAGAACCTCACGGGCGAGGACGTCCGCGAGGGTCTGACGGCCGTGATCAGCGTCAAGCTCGAGGAGGCCCAGTTCGAGGGACAGACCAAGACCAAGCTGGGCAACTCCGAGATGCGCGGGCTTGTCGAAGAGCTGATCACATCCAAATTCTCCGCATTTTTGGAGGAAAACCCGGCTGTGGCCCGCAAAATCCTGGACAAATCCCTGCTCGCGTCCCGGGCCAGGGAGGCTGCCCGCGCGGCGCGGGAACTGACCCGGCGCAAAAGCCCGCTGGAGAGTTCGTCTCTGCCCGGCAAGCTCGCCGACTGCCAGGAGCGCGACGCGTCCAAGACCGAGCTGTTTATCGTCGAGGGCGACAGCGCCGGCGGCTCGGCCAAGCAGGGCCGCGACCGCAGGTTCCAGGCCATCCTGCCGCTGTGGGGAAAGATGCTCAACGTGGAAAAGGCGCGGCTGGACAAAGTGTACGGCAACGACAAGCTCATGCCCATCGTCACTGCGCTCGGCACCGGGATCAGCGAGGATTTCAATATCGAAAAGCTGCGCTATGGCAAGATCATTATCATGGCCGACGCCGACGTGGACGGCGCGCACATCCGCACGCTGCTGCTCACCTTCTTTTTCCGGTACATGCGCCCGCTCATTGACAACGGGAACATTTATCTGGCCCAGCCGCCCCTGTTCAAGGTGTTCAAGGGCAAAAACGAGCGCTACGCCTTCACCGAGGAGGAGCGCGACCGCTATGCCGCCGAGCTCGGCGGGGACGTGACCATCCAGCGCTACAAGGGCCTGGGCGAAATGAACGCCGACCAGCTCGGGGAGACGACTATGAACCCTGCGACAAGGACCATGCTGCGCGTCGAGCTGGAGGACGCCGTGGCCGCCGACGAAATTTTCACCATTCTCATGGGCGACAAGGTCGAACCCCGCCGCGCCTTTATTGAGCAGAACGCGAAATACGTACGAAACCTCGACGTCTGAGCCATGCCAGAATAACTGCCGCGCGCTCCGCGTCGTCCGGTTCGGAGCGTTGTGCGAAAAGGAGCAATATCTATGGAACAAATCCCAGAGGAAAGCACTGCGGGGAAGATTTTCCCGGTTGAAATCAGCAAGGAGATGAAATCGGCGTACATCGACTATTCCATGTCCGTCATCGTGTCCCGGGCCCTGCCCGACGTGCGCGACGGGCTTAAGCCGGTCCACCGCCGCATTCTCTATACCATGTACGAAGCGGGCCTGTACCCGGACCGACCCTACCGTAAATCCGCCACCACCGTCGGCGACGTGCTGGGTAAATATCACCCCCACGGCGACGCCGCCGTATACGATACGCTCGTCCGGCTCGCGCAGGATTTTTCGCTGCGCTATCCGCTTGTCGACGGCCAGGGCAACTTCGGCTCCATCGACGGCGACGCGCCCGCCGCCTACCGTTACACGGAGGCGCGCATGGCCAAGATCGCCATGGATATGCTCTCTGACATCGACAAGGAGACCGTTGATTTCCAGCCCAACTTCGACGACCGGCACAAAGAGCCCGTCGTGCTGCCGGCGCGCTTTCCCAACCTGCTTGCCAACGGCTCGACCGGCATTGCCGTCGGCATGGCGACCTCGATCCCGTCCCATAACCTGGGAGAGCTGATCGATGCGATCGAGGCGATTATCGACAACCCTGCGCTCACCTTCGACGAGCTTTTGCAGTATGTGAAGGGCCCCGATTTCCCGACCGGCGGCATCATCCTCGGCTATTCCGGAATCCGCCAGGCCTATTACACCGGCCGCAGCAAGCTGCGCGTGCGCGCGAAGGCGGAGATCGAGGAGTGGAAGGACGGTCGGTTCCGTATTGTCGTGACCGAGCTGCCGTACATGGTCAATAAGGCGCGGCTGGTGGAGAGCATAGCAGAACACGTCAAGGACAAGCGTATTGAGGGGATATCCGATCTGCGCGACGAGTCGGATAAAAACGGCATGTCCGTCGTCATTGAGCTCAAGCGGGACGCCAATCCGCAGGTGGTGCTCAACCAGCTGTACAAATACACGCAGATGGAAGATACCTTCCCTGTCAACATGATCGCGCTGCACGACGGCGTGCCCCGGACCATGACCCTGCGTGAAATGCTCGATTACTACATCGAGCACCAGCGCGAGGTGACGGTGCGCCGTACCGAGTACGAGCTGAGAAAGCTGCGCGAACGCGCCCATATCCTGGAAGGGCTTAAAATCGCGTGCGACAATATAGACGAAGTGATCCGCATTATTCGCGCGTCACGCTCTATCCCCGACGCGAAACAGAACCTGATCGAGCGCTTCGACCTTTCCGAGATCCAGGCCCAGGCCATTGTGCAGATGCAGCTTGGGCGCCTGAGCGGCCTGGAAGTTGAAAAGATCATGGCCGAATATGCCGAGATCCAGGGCAAAATCCGGGAACTGGAGCTGATCCTCAGCGACAACGGCAGGATTATGGCTATTGTCAAGCAGGAGCTTTCCGCACTGCGCCGCAAGTATGCCGACGAACGCCGGACCATGATCGACCCGGTCGCGGGCGAATTGGATATCGAGGACCTGATCAAGGAGGAGACCTGCGTGTTCACCCGCACGCACTGCGGGTATATCAAGCGCGTGCCGGCCGACACCTTCCGCGCCCAGAAGCGCGGCGGGCGCGGGATTACGGGCATGACTACGCGCGAGGAGGATTATGCGGAGGATCTGTTCGTAGCCTCGACGCACGACTATATCCTTTTCTTTACCAGCAAGGGCAAGGTCTACCGGCTCAAGGGCTATGAAGTGCCTGAAGGCAGCCGTACTTCCAAGGGCATGAACATTATCAACCTGATCGAAGTGGAACAGGATGAGAACATCACGGCCATGATCCGGGTACACGAGTACGACGACGACAAGTTCCTGACCATGGCGACCCGGCGCGGCATTGTGAAGCGCACGCCGATGCGCGATTACAACACCGCGCGCAAGGGCGGCCTGCGCGCGATCGTCCTCGATGAGGACGACGAGCTGGTCGACGTACGCATGACCTGCGGGGACGACACGCTCGTGATCGGCACCCACAACGGCATGGCCATCCACTTCCGCGAGACCGACGTGCGGCCCATGGGCCGGGACGCCGTGGGTGTGCGGGGTATCCGCCTGCGCCAGGGCGACTACGTGGTGGGCGCCGCCCGTGCCAAGGTCAATCATGCGGTGCTGGCCATCACGGAAAACGGCTACGGCAAGCAGACGCCGGTGGAGGACTATCGGATCACCAACCGGGGCGGCCTCGGCATCAAGAACTACATGGTGACGGACAAGACCGGCCCCGTGGTGGGCATCAAGGTGGTGGACGGCACGGAGGACCTGTTGTTGGTGACCCAGGCAGGCATCCTGA
>USJY01000170.1 GCA_900555065.1 uncultured Eubacteriales bacterium | reverse complement strand
TTGCAGTGCAACTTTCCGGAAAAGGACTACGAAGTGTTTCTGTTCGGCTGTCCGCGCGTTGGCAACCGCGCGTTTCAGAAATCGTATAACAAACGCGTATTCAAGACGATGCGGGTGGAAAACGGAAACGATATTGTCACAAAAGTCCCGCCCGCGATTCTGGGCTACCGGCATGTAGGAATTCGTATCCATACCGGTCCGCCGCGTATTCCGCTGTTCGTTTGGCCGGAAGATCACAGACAGCAGCGATACTACCAAAACCTGTTTTTGCTTCTGAAGCCGTAGTTAAAAAAATGACGGCAAAGGTTCGCCCTGCCGCTGTTGTAGGTATATTATATTACAATAAATAAAATGTCTATCCTCTTTTTTCCGACCAACGCCATATGTCTATACGACCTTGACCAGAGAGAACAGCATGGACAGGCCGTTTCTCCATTCCTCCTCGGTCAATGCGCGGTCGGTGTAATTGCGAAGGGCCGCCGCATACATATAATTTGTATACAGCATCAGAAACGTGTTGATGTCCAGCGGCGCGACGCGTTTGAGCGCAATGAGTCGCTGCAGAACCGCGCCGATATTGTTTCGCGGCACCTCAATGAGCCATTTGGCAAGCAGCGCTCCGGCACGCGGATCGCTGCGGTCCAGGGTTGCGGCGATGATGAGTATCCGGTCCATCCAGGGCTGCAGTTCCGGACCGAAGCGCATATCGGATTTCATCAGCACGTCGTGCGGCCGGAGCTTTTCCGCAAGGCTCATCAGTTTGTCCAAATCCGGCGTATGCCGGGCGGCGGTGTAATCATAGAACGCAAATATGGCCTTGAGCAGTTCATCTTTGGAGTCGAAGTGGTTGTAGATTGACGCGGGCTTGATTCCGACCGCGTTCGCAATGTCCCGCATGGAGATATTGAAAAAACTGCTGTGCGCAAACATTTCAACCGCTGCTTTAAAGATTTTCAGCTTTGTCCCGCGCATACCCATGTAGTCCATCAAACCACCCCTGTTCTGCAGTTACATAAATCCCTCATGTGGGTAATATGCACATTTAACTGCAACTATGAATTATTATTTTGATATGATTATAATACATCGTTTCAGTAATGGCAAGCGTTTCCATGTTAAAAATCCTTATAAACACACAGTTTTTTCGCGTTGTGAGGCATAAACGCGATTATATTTACACTCCTGATGTATGGATAATGCTTATGCCGCAAAAGCCGGCCAAACCGGAACAAAGGCGTTGCATTCCCGCGCAGGACAGGCTAGAATAAAAGGAAAGGAGGCGTTGCAGACATGGTCTACGCATTTGGAGAGATCCTCTGGGATATATTTGGCGACACACGGTCGATCGGCGGCGCGCCGTTTAACTTCGCGGCGCATTTTGCCAGCCTGGGCGGTGCGGCGGCGCTGATCAGCGCAGTGGGAGAAGACCTGCTCGGCGACGAAGCGCTGCGCGCCATGCGTAGTTTCGGCGTTTCAGAACGGCTGGTGCAGCGGATCGCCGAGCGGCCAACCGGCACTTGTGCCGTCACGCTCGACGGCGGCGGCGTTCCGCAGTACCGGCTTGCGTCCGAAACCGCTTTTGACGCTATCGGATACACCGACGCGCTGCGTGCTGCGCTGGCATGTCCGCAGGGCGATGTTCTGTACTTCGGCACGCTGGCACAGCGCGACGAAACGTCGCGCAGCACGCTCCGCGCCATCGCAGCGCGGCCTTTCCGCGAGCGATTTTGCGACCTGAACCTCCGTCCGCCCTTTCTGGACGAGGAAGTGATACTTCATGCGTGCGGAAACGCAACCATTCTGAAACTCAGTCTGGAGGAATGCGAACATCTGCGCGCGATCGGGCTGCTCGGCAGCCTTGCGCCGGAGCGGATATGCGACGCGCTCTGCGCCCGTTTTCCAAACATCCGCCTGCTGCTGCTCACGCTCGGAAAGGACGGGGCCATGCTCTGTTCGCCCGAAACCGGTCCGCTCTGGTCCATCCGGCCTGAAAGCAAAGCGGTATCGACCGTGGGCGCCGGGGACAGCTTTGCGGCCTGTTTCCTGTACAACTATCTTGCGGGACACAGTCTGCAGAAATGCCTCAACCGCGGCGTACTGCTCAGCGATTACGTCGTCACCCAGACCGGCGCGGTGCCATCCTATCCGGCTGCCTTGCGCGCCTGCGTCCGATAGCGCCGCTCAGTTATGCCGAATGCACGCAGAAAATCGTGGTGAACCGGCCCTGCTCCCGTTACATATACTGTAGTAAACTGGGAAAAGGACTGATGCACCATGAGCTTATTTGCAATCGACGCCGGTCACGGCGGTTATGACAACGGCGCCTCTTACGAGGGCCGGCTGGAAAAAGACGACAACCTGCGGCTGGCACTGGCCGTACGCGATGAACTGATCCGGCTGGGGCAGGATGTGGTCATGACCCGCGATACGGACGTGTTCGTCCCGTTGGACGAGCGCGCCAACATCGCGAACAACGCGGGAGCCGATCTGTTTATCTCCCTGCACCGCAACTCCTATCCCGAACAGCTTCCGACCGCGAACGGCGTGGAAAACTACATATATACGTACGCCACGGATGAAAACGAGCGTATGGCCCGGCTTGTACTGGACAAGGTCGTCGCCGTAGGCGTGCAGCAAGACCGCGGCGTCAACCGCGCCAACTTCGCCGTACTGCGCTATGCGGAGATGCCGTCCATGCTGCTTGAAATGGGCTTCATCAACAACGAGGAAGACAATCGGCTGTTCGACAAGAACCTGCAGGCGTACGCGCGCGCCATTGCACAGGGCGCCGTGGAGGCGGTAGGCGCGGGCAAGCCTTCAAGCGCGGACGCCACTGTGAAAGAAATACAGACGCTGCTCAACGAACAGTTCGGGGCCAGCCTGGCTGTGGACGGCATCTACGGGCCCGCCACAAGGCGCGCTCTGCTCCGCGCCATCCAGACGGTTCTGAACAATGAATTTGGCGCGTCGCTCGCAGTGGACGGCATCTGGGGGCCCAAAACGCGCCGAGCCGTCCCCAACCTGCGCGAGCGCAACCGCGGCAATCTGGTGAAGCTGCTGCAGGCCGGGCTCTATGTAAACGGCTTTGATCCGGGCGGGATCGACGGAATATTCGGCCCGAAAACAGCCGCGGCCGTACGCAGCCTGCAGAGCGCCCGCGGCCTGGCTGTGGACGGCATTGCGGGGCCCTTCACTTTTCAGGCGCTCTTTCAGTAGCGGGCGGCGCCTGCAAAGAATTTTTCATCCGGCCTTTGCAGCGCACGCCTCTTGTGGTATAATGGCATAAAACAACAGACGAGGGGGCGCTAATATGCCGCTGTTAGACGACGTAGTGGTCCGTGAATTCCGCATGAGCGACAAACAGCTGGTCACCGATTTTTTTGACCAGATGGGCGGAGAGAGCCGTTCTTTTATAAACCGGGGCGACTCCAGCCGTATTCTCGCCATGAAATTCTTTGATGGGATTACAGAGGACCGGGTCATGTTTCTTGCCGAATATGAAGGGCGTATGGTCGGCTTTATTTTCCTGTTTGAAAACAACACAAGCATCCCGTTTTTCGGTATCGCCGTCCACGATGCGTATAAAGGCAACCGCATTGGTGAAAAAATGATAGAGCACATAAAGCTGTATGCGCGCGCGCATGGCAAGGGCGGACTGTTCCTGACCGTGCATCCGGCCAACGTACGCGCGCAGGCTCTGTATGAACGTGTGGGATTTAAGCGCCTGGGCGTGCACTACAGCGGCGAAAACCTGTACGTGTTCCGTTACGAGAATTGAAATGCGTTCGGGAAGGGCCTTGCTGTCCTCCTCGACCCGCGCAACAGCAAGCCGCCGGCGGTCTGCACAGACCGCCGGCGGCTGATTTTTTTATGTATCGCACAAGACGCCGTACACCGCGCGCCTAACGCTTGCCGTATTTCCGCGCCGCTTCGAACATGGCGACGATGTTTTCCGGCGGCACGTCGTCCTGCAAATTGTGCGCCGCGGCAAA
>USJY01000169.1 GCA_900555065.1 uncultured Eubacteriales bacterium | reverse complement strand
GCCTTTTCTGGATCGGGGCCGGTATGCGCGGCTGCTTTCACGCGCCGGCGAATGCCGGGATATGCTCGCGGGCGGCGGCGGACTGGGCAGCGAATATACCGGCTGGCTCTCCCTCGCGGACGGCTACGACCCGGCTGAGCTGGAGCGGATTGAGCGCACTGCGGCAAAAATCTGGGCCGAAGCGGATCTGCTTGTCGTGGTCGGGATCGGCGGCTCGTTTATGGGCGCGAAGTCCGCGATTGAATTTTTACCGGCGGCCGCCGGTGTGCCGGAGGTCCTCTTTGCCGGAAACAGCCTGAGCCCTGACGCATTGGCCCGGGTCCTGGACGCCTGCGCGGACCGGGAGGTCTGTGTCAACGTCATCTCCAAATCCGGGACGACCACCGAGCCTGCAGCCGCTTTTGCCGTGCTGGAACGGTTTATGGAGGAAAAATATGGGGCGGCTGCGGCGGGTCGGATCTTTGCGACTACGGACAAACGCCGCGGCACGCTTTTGAATCTTGCGCGGGAAAAGGGCTATGAGACTTTCGTTGTGCCGGACGACGTGGGCGGCCGCTATTCTGTGCTCACTCCCGTTGGGCTGCTGCCCATTGCCGTTGCCGGCGCGGATATCCGCAGCCTGCTCGCCGGCGCGGCGGCAGCGTTGCGGGAATACCTTGCAAAACCCGCGAAGGAGAACGACGCGTGCAGGTATGCCGCGATGCGCCAGCAGTTGTTTGAAAGCGGGCGCGGCGTGGAGATCCTGGTGAGCTACGAGCCTGCGCTCGCTTCGCTTGGACTGTGGTGGCAGCAGTTGATGGGGGAGAGCCACGGAAAGGAAAAGACGGGACTGTTCCCGGCCTGTCTGAGCTTTTCGCAGGATCTGCACTCCATGGGGCAGTTTATACAGCAGGGGTCGCCGAATCTGTTTGAAACGGTGCTTTGGGTGGATGCGCCGCAGCGGGACGTGACGCTGCCGTCCAATATGGGCGAACAGCTCCGGTTTCTCGACGGAGCGTCGATGCACCGCCTGAACCGCTGCGCGTTTGAAGCCACCCTGCTTGCGCATTGCGACGGCGGCACGCCGAATATCGTCGTCGAACTGGCCGGGCGGGACGAGCGGACGCTGGGCCGTCTGTACGCTTTCTTTGAGACTGCCTGCGCCATAGGCGGGTACCTGCTCGGCGTAAACCCGTTCGACCAGCCGGGTGTGGAGGACTACAAGCGCAATATGTACGCGCTGCTCGGCCGCCCCGGTTATGAGGAGCTGGCGGCACGCCTGCGCGCGCGGCTGGATGGCTAAATTTGGCCTGGCCGGATGGCCGCGCCGGGGCTTGGCGGATAGCTGCGTCGGCGGGGCTTGGCGGTCGGCTTGCGCCGGGTTTGGCCGGATGGCCGCGCCGGGCTTGGCGTATGGCTTGCGCCGGGTGTGGCGATTGGCCGCGCCGGGCATGAGGATAGCTGCGGCGGAGCTTGGCGGATAGCTGCGGCGGGGTTTGGCGGTCGGCTGTATCGGATTCAGAAAAAAAAAGAAGGGCTGGGGCCCTTCTTTTACCATTTTTCAAAGTGGATTTTCTCCGGCTCAAACCGGTCCTCCGGCGGCAGGATGCGCGCGGGATGACCGATCGACACCACTGCCAGCGGTACGATGTGCGCCGGCAGGCCGAGAACCTCCGCCACGCCTTTGACGCGGTTCATGACGGGATAGGTTCCGAGCCAGACCGCGCCCAGTCCCGTCGCGTGCGCGGCGAGCAGGATATTCTGTACGCATGCCGAGCAGTCCTGGATCCAGTAGTCGGGATCGCTTTTGATGGTCAGGTTCATATCGCCGCAGACGACGATGCCCACCGGTGCGGTTTTCAACATTTCCGCATTTCCGTCCTCTTTGGATGCGATATCGGCCAGAATCTTCCGGTCCCGAACTACGACGAACGCCCAGTCCCGATTGTCGATGGCGCTCGGCGCAGCCATGGCTGCCCGCAGCAGCGTCTCCACCTGCTCGGCGGATACGTCCTCGTCCGTGTACCTGCGAATGCTTCGCCGGGTCAGAATTGCTTCCATTGCGTCCATAAAGCTTTGCCTCCTCTGTCTTTTTCTTATATTATATAGATTATAAAAAAAAATACAAGACGTCTTACATTGCGGGAAAAGTGAAAATTAGATGAATTCACCCGGCGCGTATTGAATTCTGCCGTGGGGTAAGGTATAATGAATATACTAAATCATGGGGAGGACTTTCTGCAATGATTAAAGCGATCATGGGACTCAAAGGCTCTGGGAAAACGAAAGCCTTGGCGGATCAGGCGAACAGAGCGGCCGATGTGGGCAAGGGCGACGTGGTGTACATAGAAAAGGGTACGACGCTGATGTACGACGTGAGCCACCAGGTGCGGCTGGTCAATATCGAAGACTACGCGATCAGGCAATTCGACGAGCTGTATGGATTCCTTGCAGGGTTGATTGCCGGAAACCACGACATCACCGAGATTTTTATCGACGGCATCACAAAGATTTGCTCCTATGATATCCCTGAGATCGAGCGTTTCCTGAACCGGGCGGAGGCGCTGTGCGCAATGGACGGCACGTCGATTACGCTGACTATCTCCGGCGACGTTGCGGATGCGACGGAGGGAATCAAAAAGTACCTTGTCTAAGACTGAAGGCGGACGCCGACGCGGCGTCCGCTTTTTGTCCCAAAAGCGGCGCGCCGAATAAACAGGGCTTTTACGGTGCATTCCCCGCGATAAAACGAATAAAAAACCTGGAAACGGGGGAAATTTTCATTGACTGTGGATTTCTCCTGTGTTATAATATTGTCTGCCGCATGCCGCCAGGTCGAAAGACAGTTGTCTGCCTGGCGCAGCGAGACTGAAAGGAAAGCGAGGTGCTTTGCATTGTACGCAGTAATTGAGACTGGCGGGAAGCAATACAAAGTACAGCAGGGAGACGTGCTCTTCGTGGAAAAACTCGGCCTGGAAGAGGGCGACTCTGTGAAATTTGACAAGGTTCTCATGGTAGGTAAAGAGGACGGGCTCGTCGTGGGCGCACCCTATGTGGAGGGCGCCGCAGTGGAGGCGACCGTCGTCAAAAACGGCAAGGACAGGAAAATCATCGTGTATAAGTTCAAGGCCAAGAAGAACTATCGCAGAAAGCAGGGCCACAGACAGCCGTACACAAAGGTAGAGATCGGCGCGATCAACGCGTAAGTCAGGCGCAGCATGATCGTATGTAAATTCGTTTATCATGCCGGGCGGATATGTGAAGTGACGCTCACGGGGCATGCGGGGTACGATGCGCACGGACGGGATATCGTCTGCGCCGCGGTCAGCGCGGCCGCCGACCTGACCGTTCATTTGGCGGAAGCGTATTTTGGAGTGAAGGCCGAGGTCTCGGCCGATTCTCCGGGGAACCTGCATGTGTCGCTTCCCGCGCAGGACGAAACGGCCCACAAGCTGTTTGCCGGGTTGCGGGATTATCTTGAGGCGACGGCGCAGACGTATCCGCAGAATATTAAGATACAAACCATGGAGGTGTAACAAATGCTGAGATTGAGTTTACAGTACTTTGCGCATAAAAAGGGAATGGGCTCCACCAAGAACGGGCGCGACAGCGAATCCAAGCGCCTTGGCCCCAAGCGTGCCGACGGACAGTTCGCCGCTGCGGGGAATATCCTGGTCCGCCAGCGCGGTACCAAGATCCATCCCGGTACCAATGTTGGCAAGGGCAAGGATGACACGCTCTTCGCGCTGGTAGACGGCGTCGTCCGGTTCGAGCGCCGGGGCAGGGACCGCAAGCAGGTCAGTGTCTATGAGATTGCGCAGTAACGTATAAACAGGAAAATCTCAGATACGATAAGAGTATCTGAGATTTTTTTTGAGGGGGCAGGACATATGTTCGCGGATTTTGCAAAAATAACGGTCCGGTCAGGGGACGGCGGCAACGGCTGCTGCAGCTTCCACCGCGAGAAATTCGTTCCGCGCGGCGGCCCGGACGGCGGCAACGGTGGTGACGGCGGTTCAGTGCTGCTGA
>USJY01000168.1 GCA_900555065.1 uncultured Eubacteriales bacterium | reverse complement strand
AAGCCGATAAATCAAATGCGGCAAAACGGCGCGTTCGAGCTGGAGCTCCGTCTCCGTCATGTCGCACTCCGCCAGCATGCGCCTTGCCACTTCCATATATCTGCGCTGTATCTCCGGGTAACTGTCTTTCCGGACGGCGCGAAAGGCATCCACTGCCCGGCCTGCGTCTGTTTCGCAGACCATGGCGAAGAGAAACTTCTTTGTCTCCTTCGCATCCAGTGCAAAGGTCAGCTTTGCTGCGAAAGCCGCGTCCAGGCAGGCTTTTTTCACGCCGGTAAAGCTCATCTTGAACGCGCGCATCAGATCCCCGCTTTTGGAAGCGCGGCCGAATACATAGTCCCGCGTGGTTTCAAACGAGGCGCTGACGTCCGGCCGGCAGAATCCCGCGCACAGATATACGTGCGGATCCTTTTCCCCGCGGGGGCGTCGGTGAAACAGCACCGCGTTTTCATTTTCAATACGCTGCGCCTCCAGCGACAGGCTGGAAAAGGCAGGATGCGCCGCTTCATTCTCGTATCCCCAAAGCACCGGTTCAAAATAGGCGAGCAGAGTTACGAACTTTTTCTTGTTCGTGTTGTTTTTGATCTTGATCTCCCGGATTTCTGCGGGGTACGCGTCGTGCACCGTCGCCTTGACCCGGGTTGTGAACACGTTATTGGACGCACGGTAGACGACCTGCGAATCCTCAAACTCCGTTTTGTAATTCTGCAGGTTCTGAAACAGCGGCGCGGCGCTCAGCGTCATGCGGGACGCGCCCGATTGCAGGGCGAAGTATATCCCCTTCCCATTCTCTGTAATGGATTTCCTGTAGCGCGTCACCGTCCTGCCGTCATACAGAGAAAAGCCGAAGCCGCTGTCCGACATGACCGCCGTATAGCTCCCATTCGATAGCGCGCCCACATACGGCGCAAAAGGCTGTATGCTGTGAACGGCGAGCATAGGCGACTCATAGTGGTGCGTCGCTACCTTGCGCGGCGTGTCGTCCGGCATGTTGTAGACGAGCACTTTTTCCGGCAGTTTTTCCTGAAGCAGCTCGTCGTAGGCGCGCATGTGCGGATTCGAGCAGAAACGGCGCTGGACGATATTGTTCATCAGCAGGTTCGCCACCGAAAGCAGGCTCATGCCGATATGATGCGCCATAAAGCTGCGGACGACGCAGGCGCGGCCGCCCGTGCGCGAGGGCGTATAGTCGATCGCCTCATAGAACCCATACTTGCCGGTAAAACCGAGCTTCTCCATTTCCACCAGGTTGGCGTAACTCTTTTCAGGCGCAAAGGGCAACGTCAGGAATGTGGAATAAGGCGAAACGACAAGTTCACTGTTCAGCTCCCGTTTCAGGCCGATCCGCGACACGCCGAAAGCCTTATACTGGTAATTGAGCGCCGTGTCGAAAGCATAAAATCCACTCTCTGAAATCCCGAACGGCACCCCTTTCTTTCCGCGGACGCGATCCTCCTGCGCTTCGAGCGCAAAGCTCAGCGCTTCAAAGGTCTGCGTATGGCGGTAGGCGGGCAGGAACAGATAGGGCATAAAATACTCGAACATGGTCCCGGTCCAGCTCTTGAAACCGAAATGCCCCCGGTGCTCGACAACGAGCCTGGAAAGCGCCCGCCAATGCTTGAGCGGAACCGCGCCCCGGGCTGTGAGGTAATAGCTCGTCAATCTGGACTCGCTCATGTACAGGTCGTAATAGTTGTCGGTAAGCGTTTCCGTCTGCACATCGAGGCCGATATGAAACAGTTTTTTGCCGGGATTGTACAGAAAGCTGTAATCGGCCTCCGATTCAAGCGTTTTAAAACCCTGTATCAGGCCGGGGATGCGCGCGTCTTCAGCCGCGTATTCCTGAAGTCCCGAACAGAGGGTGGACAGGCATACGGAAAGGTTGCCGCTGTCGACTGTAGAGACATATCTGGGAGAAAGCGGCTGCGCGCTCGACGTATCGTACCAGTTGTAAAAGTGGCCTTTGTACCGTTCCAGCCTGCCGAGAGAAGCGAGTATTTTCCCGAGATAGTCCGCCATGGCGGCTGTCGAAATAAAGTGGAAATCCCGCGCCGTAAGAACGGCGAGCAGGGAGAAGCCAATATTCGTCGGTGAAGTCCTGTGCGCAAGGCCGACGGACGGCGTCTCCTGAAAATTGTCCGGGAGCAGGTAGTTGTCGTCCTCCGTCAGGAAGTCTGCATAATATTGCCACATCTTTTTCGCATATTCAAGCAGGTTTGCATTCGCCTCGTCCGTCAGCGGATGCGGGGTCTGCTTCTTCTGCTTTGCAAGCTCGTATGCAAGAATGGGCGCGCAAAGCCACAGCAGGCTGATCACCAGCATCAGCCATTCGGCAAACCCCGGCGCTGCCCTTGTTACGAACAGGCGCGCGAGCACGCCTACGAGCACAAAGGCGGACAGCAGCATGGACACGGCCATGCTCTTTACATACCCCCACAGCGTTTTGGGCTTTTCCTGCTCGGCCTGCGCCGCAGTCACCCAGTCGAGCAGGTGTTTTTTAGAGACAAACAGCCGGTACAACGCGCGCAGAATCGCATCGAGTGCGTTTACGGCGGCGTAGGGCAGAAAAATCAATTCCGTCAGCGTCGTCCAGAGCATGGTGAACACCGGCGGCATCGCGCCGGAGTAATAACGGACATTGCCTTTTAGGACAATGCCCAGAAATAGCTGTTTGACAAAAGTGGCGAAAATCGGAAACAGGTAGATTACAAGCAGGATGGACAGCAATACGGCAGACTTGACGGGTGAAAAAAACAGGCTGGAAAGCAGAATGAGGATAAAAACCGGCGCGTTCAGGCTGCGGCGCAGGTTGTCCAGAATTTTAAAGCGGTCAAGCCATCCAAGCGACGGGCTCGGCAGCATCTTTAACAGCTGCCAATCGCCCCGGATCCAGCGGTGCTCGCGTTTGTAGTAGGAAACCATGTCCTTGGGCACGCTGTCGTAGACGCGGATGTCGGAGGCGTGCCCGGTCCGAATTATGGATCCCTCCAGCAGATCGTGGCTCAGGATCATATTTTCAGGCAGGCTGTCTGCCAGCAGCTTATAAAACACGTCGTTGTGAAAAATGCCTTTGCCGGAGAAGATTCCCTCGCCAAATACATCCTGGTACAGTTCAAAACTTGTATTGTTATACGTTTCCACGCCCGAAAGCCCTGCGTACAGCTTGGAAAAAAAGGTGTCCCTGTCGGAAACCAGTTCGCTGCGCACTGCAGGCGCGATCAATCCATAGCCGGATACGACGCGCCGGCGCGTTTCGTCTATCACCGGCCGGTTGGCGGGATGGGCGGCAATGGAGACGAGCTCTTTTGCGCCGTCGATCGGCAAAGCCGTGTCCGCATCAAGCACAATCGTATACCGGCAGTCCGAAAGTCGGGATACAGCGCCTGCAACCGTCCCGTGCGTCGTCTTCTCCCCATTCATATACCGCACAAGCTCAATAATCGAGCCGCGTTTGCGCTCCCAGCCGATGAATTTTCGCTGCGTCTCGCTATAGGTGCGGCGACGAACCAGCAGGAAAAATCTGTCCCCGTATTTTGCATTGAGCCGCTCCACCGCGTCGGTCGCCTGGTCCAGCACGGCGTCGTCCCCGCTTTCATATTCGCTGTCGCTTTCCCCGAAATCGGCCACGACGCCGAAAAGCAGGTTGTCGTCCCGGTTTTTGTTATAAAGCAGCTCGAGACGGCTGTGGATCTTCGCGGCGCTGCCAGGACCGAGCAGGAGCGAGACGGCGACGCAGGCGCGCGCGTCGTCCGGGATCCCCTTTTCAAAATCCAGGCGCGGGAAATATGTGTCGTCCACAAGTTTTGCGGCGACGGCGTCCGCCAGACGCCGCGAGATTTCGAGCGCAGGCAGAACCAGCAGCAGCCCGACGCCCACACTGCGAAGCAATGCGGCTGGGAGCACTGTGATGACAAGCGCGGCGAGACCGTAGACGATAAAGTATACGGCTTTCGGCAGGCTCTTTTCCGTTCGCGCGCGCAAGATTGCGCCGAGATCGAGCGCGGGGTCGTTTTTCACCTCTCGG
>USJY01000167.1 GCA_900555065.1 uncultured Eubacteriales bacterium | reverse complement strand
CCGGCCGCAAGCCGCAGCAGGTCGCGCACATACAGGCCTTTAAACCGGACCGGCTGCTGGAAGGCGAAGCCGATTCCAAGCCTGGCCCGCTCGGTCACGCTGAGGCCGGTGATATCCGATCCGTTAAACAGAATCTTGCCCTCCGTCGGCTTTTCAATGCCCATAATAATTTTTGCAAGCGTCGATTTCCCGCCGCCGTTGGGGCCGGTGATTACAATGAAGCCGTTGTCCTCCACCGTGAGGTTTATATCGTGCAGAATCTCTTTGCGCGCATGGTCCGAATCCATAGCAACGCCAAAGGAAACGTTTTGAAGCTCCAGCATGGAATTTCCCTCCGTCTCTCGGGATGAAGTCTATATATTTCCCGTTTCAATAATACACCTTTTAGGTATGCAATGTCAACAATTTTATAATATTTCTTAAAAAACCAGAGGCCCGGCGGATATATCGCCGCCGGGCCTCTGCAAAGCTGTCTGTTTGATTATTCCACGTCGAGCGGCACGCGCCGGTCGGGCGCAGGAAAGGCCGCGTCCAGCCGCGCCCAGTCCTCCTCCGAAAGCTGCAGGGAGCGCGCGGCGGCGTTTTCACGGACATGTTCGACGCTCGCCGCCTTTGGAATCGCCATCACGCCCGGCCGTCGCCAGAGGAAGGCGAGCAGTATCTGGGCAACGGTCGCGCCGTACGCCGCCGCCGTCTGTTCCAGCAGCGGGTGCCGGAGCAGCCCGCGTCCCGTCCGCGCCACGGCGCCGGCCTGGGCAAGCGGACAATAGGCCATCACGCCGATCCCGCGCTGCGCCAGCAAGGGCAGCAGCGCGTATTCTATCCCGCGCGAGCCGAGGTGGTACAGGACCTGGTCTACGGCGCAGTTTTCACCGCCCGGCGTCTGAAGCAGTTCCTGCATATCCTCCACGTCGAAGTTAGATACGCCCCAGCGCCGGATTTTCCCCCGCGCGACAAGCTCCTCCATGCAGGCCACCGTCTCTTCCAGCGGTACATTGCCGCGCCAGTGCAGCAGGTACAGGTCCAGGTAATCCGTCTGCAGGCGTTTCAACGAGGCGGCGCAGCTCTGGAAAATGTGTTCCCTGCCCGCGTTCTCAGGATGCACTTTGGACACAAGCTGAAAAGTATCCCGCGGCAGTTCGCGCACAGCCCTGCCGACCAGCGCTTCGGAACGGCCGTTGCCGTAAATCTCCGCCGTGTCAATCAACGTCAGGCCCAGCGATACGCCGGTGCGCAGGGCCTGCGCCTCTGCACCCGCCTTATCGGGCGAATCGCCCATGAACCAGCCGCCCTGGCCCAATATGGGCAGAGTCAGGCCGTTTGCGTTTATCGTATTTTGCATGATCGTTCCCCCCTCGGGTCTGGACCGCCTCATTCTGCGGCGGTCCCGGTTTCATCTGCGGCGCGCCGTACCGCGGGCGTATACCCTTGCGAAGCGCGGTCTGTCTGTCAGGGCCAACGCCCGCCCGGCAGCGCTTCGCACACGGTCGGCAGCAAACGCCGCGCATCGGCATTTCACCGCCGCCGGGACCTACGCCCACGCAGCAGCGCTTCGCCGCCGCAAAGCAGTGCCGCATGAATAAACGCGCCGCCCCAGCCATAGCGGTACGCTGGCGGCCATCCGGCTGCCCGCGCCCCTTACTGCGCGGTTATGATATAAAATTTCGCTTCGCGCGCGGCCAGCTCCAGCGTGAAGCCCTCCGCCATCAGCGTCGCGCCGTCGCCCTCGGCGACGACGCTCCCGTCGTCCGTATCCGTCACGGTGTAGCGCGCCGCTTCATCCAGCCCCTTGAGCGTCAGCGCCTGCGTGGGCTGTTTGGTGAACTGGCGCGTGTATACGACGAGCAGGCCGTCCCTGCCCCCGTCGCGCATAAGCTCGTAGGCCTGCCAGGAGGTCTGGTCGTTGACCGGCTGAAGCAGGCTGTAATAATCGCTGTCCCCGCCGTAATAGACGCGCAGGTCCGCCGCTTCGTTGATGCGTTCCACAGCATGCTGCGGGTCCGCTCCCAAATCATCCACAATTGAAATCCCCTGCGCCATCAGGCTGCGGAATATATACTTGTCAAACCAATCGTCATAGCCGCCGCCGAACCCGGTCGCAGTGGTTGGAAGCCAGTACAGGTAACCCTGGGTGTGGTATTGGATGCACTCAATATTCGTTTCCGGATAAGGGTGCACCTGGTAATCGGTGCGCCAGAGGTAAAAACTGCGCTTGAGCATTTCAATATCTATGCGCCGTCCGCCTGAGGCGCAGTTGTCGATCTTCAGGTCGGGGAACTTCTCCAAAAGCGCGTCGAAGAGCCGGTAAAGGTTGGTGATATAGCGCATTTCCGTCATACCCGTGCGGCCTGGCTCGTCATTGTCCTGCCAGTAGGCCAGCGGCTCGATGTTGAAGTCCTGCCGATAGATGTCCACGCCGTTGTCCTCAATAAAGTCGGACAGGAACTGGAGCATCCACGCATAGCCTTCTTCCGTGCTCAGGTTGAACAGGACCTGGTCGTTTTTCTCCAGGTCAAAGAACAGGTCGCGGTGCTCGGTGTACATTTCACTGCCGATCCGGGCGCGCTCCGGTTCGCACCAAAGGGTAAAATCATAGCCCTTTTCATGGATGTAGTCGGAAACCTCTTTCGCATTGCCGTCCGGCCACAGGTTGGGGTTGGGCGTCCAGGTGCCTACCTTACTCGACCAGCCCTCGTTCGGGTCGTCGAACGAGAATCCGGCGATCCCGTCCACAAGCTCCAGGTCGCCGAACCAGGCAGCGTCCACCCACAGGTTGTCGGTCTTTGCGCCGGCTGCGGAAAAAGCGTCCACGCGGCTTTTCAGGTACTCAGTCGTGCGCCCGCCCCAGCAGTTGATGCTCAGCGGGTAGCCGTCCTCCCGGATGTTCTGAGGCATGTAGTAATTGAACAGGGTACGGCGCAATAGGTTGTGGCCCGTCTCGGCCTCGCCCTCAAAGTAGATGACGCAGTAACTCGGCGTGCGAATCTGTTCGCCCGGTTCGAGGTACGAATCGAACTCATACAGGCCCGCGGACATGCGCACGCCGTCCTCCTCCGCCGCAAAATCCGCAATCCACTGCCCGGTCCAGCCAACAGCCGCCATGACGCCGCAGCCATCGCCCAGCACGTCGAAAAACGGCCAGGCGTGGGACGAGCCGCGCCCGCCGCTGGGATACTGCGAAACCGGTTCCCCGCCGGCGGTCAGTTCAAAGGTGCGCAGGCCGAAATCCTTGTAGTCGTCATAACGGGTATCGCGGCAGCCATAGCTCGTGTTCATCACATAATCGCCGCTGTCCGACGGCAGCGTGAATACAACGTCCATGCCGCGCAGCGCGGATATGGCGGGGCTGTTCCCCTCGCCGGTGTTTTCAAAAGTGACGACCCAGTCCACAGCCGCGTCAAAAAAGGTCGCCGTCAATACGGCTTTCAGGCCCGTCTCAGGGTCGGTATAGGTCGCGGTGACAGCCTCCCGCCCGTCTATCGGCGCTTCGTCCACCGTCTTTTCCCACGTGTGCAGGAACGTACGTGAGCTCACGCCGTCAAGCGTGAAGGAAAAGGGCGCGTTGTCGCCCTTAACAAGCGCAGTAAACCAGGCTTTCACACCGCCGTCGATTTGCGCGTTTTCCAGCGCGGGCTGCGCGGCGGGCTCGGATTCGCTTTGGCTGTCCGGATCTGCGCTTCCAGCGCAGGCGGAAACAATCGGCAAAAGGAAAAGCAGGCATAGAATGAGCGCAGCAATTCTCTTCATGGCTGTAAACCCCTTTTGTAAATCGTTTTTCCCCAGAAGTAAAGAGAATGGCGGGCAGAAAGCTGTCCGCCATATCCTTGTAACGTCCCGACAACGATTGATTACAGGTATGCCTTTTCAAACAGGGCGTCGGCCTCTTCACGGGTCGGGAGAGAGGTTGATGTGCCCTGGCGCGTCACCGAAATGGTCGCAACGCAATTGGCGAACTTAATTGCGGTGAGGATGTCCTTGCCCTCGGACAGAGCGGTCGCAAACGCGCCGTTGAACGCGTCGCCCGCACCGGTCGTATCGACGACCTTGGCTTCAGGCGGGGCCACGGTGTACTCCACCTTGCCGTCGATGGACGGCACGGTG
>USJY01000166.1 GCA_900555065.1 uncultured Eubacteriales bacterium | reverse complement strand
GTCGTCGTCATCCTCCTCCTCGTCCTCCTCCGCTTCTGCAAGCAGCGAACCGGAAAGCGAGGCGGAAACCATTGTGACCCCTCCGGCGCAGACCGTCACGTTCACCGCGCCCCTTTCCGGCGAAGTTATGGCCTCCTTCTCCAACGACCAGCTCGTTTTCTCCGAGACGCTCAAGGACTGGCGCGTGCACAACGGCGTGGACTTTGCAGCGGCCGTCGGCACTTCTGTGGAAGCGATTGCGGACGGAACGGTCGAGGACGTGTACTATGACGAACTGCTCGGACACACCGTATCCATATCGCACGCGGACGGGCATGTATCTATCTACTGCGGCCTCAACGAAGTGATATTCGTCGACGAAGGCGAAGAGGTGAGCCAGGGCTATGTGATCGGTACGGTCGGCACGGAGATGCCGCTGGAGAGCGCGCAGGAATCACACCTGCACCTTGAAATCGTCAAAGACGGCGTGCGCGTCGATCCCCTGTCCGTCATCGGCCAGTAACAGCGCTTACTCCTATTTTACACGATTGATCGCGCGCAGACAAGGCGAAAAGCAGAATTTTCAAAAAAGCGTCCCGAAAAGGAACCCGTTCCTTTTCAGGGCGCTTTTTTACGTTTATTCGCTCGTGTCCTCCAGGTAACGGCGAAGCATGTCGAACGCGCGAGAGGCCGCGAACATGCGGATCATATCCCGGCCGCGGGTCTTGGCGCCGAGCCGGTGCAGCTGCACCTTTGTCTCCTGCCCGTCCGAAAGGCCGATGTACACCGTTCCGACCGGCTTTTCCTCCGTACCGCCGTCCGGACCGGCGATGCCCGTGATCCCGATCCCGACGTCGCTGCCGCTGAAGGCGCGCACGCCTTCGGCCATAGCCCGCGCTACCTGTTCGCTGACCGCGCCGTGCGTCTCGATCAGGCCGGGGTCGATTCCGAGCGCCTTTGCCTTCATGGCGTTGGAATAGGTCACGGCGCCGAAGTCAAAGACTGCGGACGCGCCGGGCAGGTCGGTCAGGCGCTTGGCGACAAGGCCGCCGGTGCAGCTTTCGGCAAAGGCGGCTTTGCGGCCGCTCGCCAGCAGCAGTTCCATGCAGCGTTCCTCGACGCTGTTTACGTCGATTCCGTAGATATATCGTCCGACGCGGTTTTGGATCTCTTTCACAATCGGCGCGATCATTTTGTCCGCCTCTTCCCTAGTCGCGGCGGCGGCCGTCACGCGCAGTTCTGTTTCGGTATTTTTCGCATACGGGGCGACGGTCGGGTTCTCGCCGTCCATGAGGTCGCCGACCATGTCGGCCACGTCCGACTCGCCGATACCTATGATGCGGATACGGCGCGAAAACAGGAACGTACCCTTTTCGCTTGCGAAGTACGGGCGCACGCCCGCGTTGAACATGGCCGTCATTTCGCGAGGCGGGCCGGGCAGCATGATCAGGGTCTTGCCTCCCTTTTCCAGGATGAACCCGGGCGCGGTCCCGGCCGGGTTGTGCAGCGGGATGCTGCCCTCCGGCAGGTACGCCTGCTTTTTCACGCTTTCGGTCACGGCGCGGCCGCCCTGGTTGAACACCGTTTCAATATGTGCGAGCGACGGCGCGTGCAGCGTCAGACGCGCGCCCATGAGCGAAGCGGCCGTCTCCTTTGTCAGGTCGTCCTTCGTAGGGCCGAGTCCGCCCGTCGTAAGCACGAGATCGGCTCTTGCAAAGGCGCTCTCCAGCACGTTTTTCAGGCGGGCCGGATTGTCGCCCACGACGCTCTGGTAATACACGTTGATCCCCAGCTCGGCGAGCTGCTTTGCAAGCCACGCCGCGTTCGTATTCACAATGTCGCCCAGCAGCAGTTCTGTGCCGACGCAGACGATTTCACAGTTCATAGGTTCATCTCCCGTTCTCTTATATACATTAAATATTTACGGTTCGATCATCCGCCACTCGATCCCCTCTACGGCACGATCAATCAGCGCGTCCGCGTCGAGCTTATGCAACTGGCGAAGCACGGCGTTCAGCTGGGGTTTGGTCTTGGGATGGCGCGGGGTGAACACGGTACAGCAGTCTTCATACGGCAAGATGGAGGTCTCGAACGTATCGATCCGCCGTGCAATGCGCACGATGTCCTCCTTGTCCATGCCGATAACGGGCCGCAGCACGGGCAGGGTGCAGAAGCTGTTTGTCACAGCCAGCGCTTCCATGGTCTGCGAGGCGACCTGGCCGAGCGATTCGCCCGTAATGAGCGCGCCGCAATTGGTGTCTTTCGCCACACGGTCGGCAATTTTCATCATGAACGCGCGCATAACAAGCGTGAAATACTCCTCGTCCACCTTTTCACGCATACGCTCCTGAATCTCGGTAAAAGGTACGATGTGCAGATGGATTCTCCCGCTGTACTGCGCGACCTTTTTCAACAGCGTAATCACCTTGTCCCTGGCGCGTTCGCTTGTGTATGGATAGGAAAAAAAGTGCACGGCGTTGAGCACGACGCCGCGGCGCGCGAGCATATAGCCTGCGACGGGGCTGTCTATGCCGCCCGAAATGAGCAGCATACCGCGGCCGCCGCTGCCTGTCGGCATACCGCCCTCGCCTTTCTCGGCAAGCTCGTGGATACAGGCGTAGCGCTCACGGATCTCCACATAGACAATGGCGTCCGGACAGCGCACGTCGACTTTGAGGTGCGGGAACGCGCCGAGCAGACGGCCGCCCATCTCCGCGCAGATCTCGGGCGAACGCAGCGGGAACTGTTTGTCCGCCCGCTTCGCCTCGACCTTGAATGTGCGGATCTCGCGCAGGCGCGGGCCAAGAAACGCATCCACCGTCCGGTAAATCGCATCCATATCCTTGTCGCACAGGGCGGCGAGGCATACGGTGCTGATGCCGAACACCTTTTTGCAGGCGGCATAGGCGGCGGTCACGTCTGCCGCGCCCCCGAGCGTGAGTACGGCAAGACCGAGGTCTTCGTGGACAACAGCAGCAAGATGTTCACCGATGTGCAGCCCTCTACCATCTGCTGGATGAGCCACAACGACTACATCGAGCAGGCGGCTCCCGGCTTCCAAATCACTGCCCACACTGCAAACTGCCCTGTGGCAGCCGTTGAAAATGCCGAAAAGGGTCTGTATGCGGTGCAGTTCCACCCGGAGGTGCTGCACACCGCCGAGGGCAAAAAGATGCTGCGCAACTTCGTGTACAACGTCTGCGGCTGCTCCGGCGACTGGAAGATGGATTCCTTTGTGGAGAACAACGTCAAGGCTCTGCGCGAGCGCATCGGCGAGGGCAAGGTGCTGTGCGCCCTGTCCGGCGGCGTGGATTCCTCCGTGGCCGCCGTGATGGTGTCTAAGGCGGTGGGGCGCCAGCTCACCTGCATTTTTGTGGACCACGGCCTGCTGCGCAAGGACGAGGGCGACATGGTGGAGAAGATGTTTACGGAAAACTACGACATCAACTTCATCCGCGTGGACGCCGCCGACCGGTTCCTAAATAAGCTGGCCGGGGTAACCGATCCGGAGAAGAAGCGCAAAATCATCGGTGAGGAATTCATCCGGGTGTTTGAGGAGGAGGCCGGCAAACTGGGCGAGGTCTCCTATCTGGTACAGGGTACCATCTACCCCGATGTAATTGAGAGCGGTACCGGCAGCGCCGCGGTCATCAAAAGCCACCACAACGTGGGGGGACTGCCGGAACGCATGAATCTGAAGCTCTGCGAACCGCTGCGCGATCTGTTCAAGGATGAGGTTCGCCGCGCCGGATTGGAGCTGGGCCTTCCCTATCACATGGTGTGGCGGCAGCCCTTCCCCGGCCCCGGTCTGGCGGTGCGCTGCATTGGCGCCCTGACCAGGGAGCGCCTGGAGATTCTGAGGGAAGCAGATGCCATTTTCCGCGAGGCCATTACCGATGCCGGGCTGGAAAAATCCGTAGGTCAGTATTTCGCCGTGATCACCGATATGCGCTCGGTTGGTGTCATGGGCGACGCACGTACCTACGATTACACCATTGCCCTGCGAGCGGTGGCCACCACCGACTTTATGACGGCGGATTGGGCCCGCCTTCCCCTAGAGCTGTTGGCGGAAGTTTCCAACCGTATTGTCAACGAGGTCCCCGGCGTCAACCGGGTGGTATACGACATCACCTCCAAGCCGCCGGCAACGGTGGAGTGGGAATGATACGACACCAAAG
>USJY01000165.1 GCA_900555065.1 uncultured Eubacteriales bacterium | reverse complement strand
TGCGCGCGCGCCGCGCGCTGCTGCGCGCAGGCGCGGACAAAGCTTCGGTCAATTCTGCGGCAGTACGCGATCCCGGTCTGATTTCGGACGCTGCAGCGCAGTTCGGCAGCCAGTGCGTGGTGCTCGCCATCGACGCGCGCCGCAACGCCGCAGGCGGTTATTCCGTCGTCATAAACGGCGGCAGGGTCGACACTGGGCTGGATGCGGTCGAATGGGCGCGCGAAGGCGTGCGTCTGGGCGCGGGCGAAATCCTGCTCACGTCCATGGACGCGGACGGGACGCGCGATGGTTTTGATATTGATATGCTCAACGCCGTAATCGCAGCGGTCAACGTGCCGGTTATCGCATCCGGCGGCTGCGGCGGCCTGGCGCATTTTGCCGAGGTATTTGAAAAGACGGGAGCGTCCGCGGCGCTTGCCGCGTCCCTGTTCCACTATGGGGAGTTGACGGTCGGCCAGGTCAAGGACTATCTGCGCACGCGCGGTATTCCCGTCCGCTAAGCAGGAGGTTTTCTTATGGATTTAGAACGGCTATTCGAAAAGGGGGAACTGATCCCCGCGATCGTCCAGCAGGCGGGTACAAACGAAGTGCTCATGCTCGCCTATATGAACCGCGAGAGCCTGGCCTTGACGCTGGAAACAGGCTACACCTGTTTTTTCAGCAGGTCGCGCGGCCGGCTGTGGAAAAAGGGCGAGACTTCGGGCCATGTGCAGCGGGTACTGTCGGTTGTCGCCGACTGCGACTTTGACACCCTGCTCGTCACTGTCGAACAGACGGGCCCCGCCTGTCACACGGGAAACCACACTTGTTTTTTCAATACGATAAAGGAGTTTTGAGTTATGGAAGTGCTGCGCGAGCTGTATGAGATCGTCTGCGACCGCAAACGCAACCCGAGCGAGGGTTCATATACCGCATATCTGTTTGAAAAGGGTCTGGATAAGATCCTGAAAAAATGCGGGGAGGAGTGCAGCGAGGTGATCATTGCCGCCAAGAACCCCGAACCGGAACCGCTGACAGAGGAAGTGTGTGATCTGCTCTATCATCTGCTCGTGCTGCTCGCAGAGCGGAATGTGCCCCTCAGCGCGATAGAGGACGTGCTGATCCGCCGGCGCGAGAAAATCGGCAACTTAAAGCCGATGAAAACGGTGGACCGCGAAAGCTGATATGCTTACATGGATAAAATGCAATTTTATGCATAAATATACTTGACATGCCGGGATAATTGTGTATAATTAGGTATTATACAGACTATATATGCATCCGATAACGGGATGAAGGAGGACGGGGCCATGCGGCATTTGCTGAAACTTTCGGATTTGACTGCGGCGGAAATACTGGAGATACTGGATCTGGGCGACGAATTGAAGCGCAAGCGCAATGCGGGCGAACCGCACAGGTATCTGGAGGGGAAATCGCTGGGCATGATCTTTCGCAAAGCTTCGACACGCACCCGCGTCTCCTTTGAAGTCGGCATGTATGAACTGGGCGGCAGCGCGCTGTTTTTGAGCACCGGGCTGCAGATTGACCGCGGCGAGCCGGTGCAGGACACGGCGCGCGTACTGTCCCGCTACCTGCACGGGATTATGATCCGGACCTATGCGCAGAAAGAGGCCGAGGATTTGGCAAAGTACGGCAGCATTCCCGTGATCAACGGGCTGACAGACTATGCGCACCCCTGCCAGGTGCTTGCGGACCTGATGACGATCCGTGCCCGCAAGAAGGAGCTTGCCGGCCGCAAACTCTGCTTTGTGGGCGACGGGAACAATATGGCCAATTCCCTGATTGTCGGCGGAATCAAAACGGGCATGTCGGTAAGTATCGCCTGTCCGAACGATTACCGGCCCGATGCGCAAATCATGCGGTGGGCGGCTGAGAACGGCGCGTTCGTCTGCACTGAATCCGTTGAAGAAGCGGTATCGGGCGCGGACGTGGTATATACCGATGTGTGGGCGTCCATGGGCCAGGAGGAGGAGAGCCGGCAGCGCATGGCGGCTTTTCAGGGGTACCAGGTCAATGCTGCGGTCATGCGCGCGGCAAAGCCGGACGCGATGGTTTTGCACTGCCTGCCCGCGCACCGCGGTGAGGAAATCACCGATGAGGTTCTGGAGGCGCACGCGCAGGAGATCTTTGACGAAGCGGAAAACCGCCTGCACGCGCAAAAGGCCGTGCTGGTCCGGCTCATGAGCTGAGCTTGGAAATAACTGAAAAGCGGCGGGTTCCACCCGCCGCTTTCGTCTTGGGAGGATGGGTATGAGAAGGACGGAAAGGGAAATTACGGATTACAAAAGCATGCTGGAAGTTTTAAGGCGGTGCGACTGCTGCCGCCTCGGTTTTGTGGATGGGGACGCCGCCTATATCGTGCCCATGAACTTTGGTTTTGAGGACAAAGACGGCGCGCTGACGCTGTATTTTCACGGCGCGACGCAGGGGAAAAAGATGTCGCTTCTGCCGGCGCAGCGTACGGTGAGCTTTGAAGCGGACTGCGGACATGCGCTATTCGAAGGACAGAGCGCATGCGCGAATACCTTTCGGTACCGGAGCGTCATGGGCAGGGGCCGGCTTTTGCTTTTGCAGTCGCCCTGCGAGAAAGAATACGGCCTTGCGCGGATTATGGAGCACTGTACGGGAAAGCGGACGTGGCATTTTGACGCCGCCGCCGTCGCCCGCACGGCGGTCATGCGGCTTGAAGTGAGCGAATGGTCGTGCAAGGAAAACCGCTAGAGACGCGTCTGAAAAACGCCTGCGGCCGGTATGCAGAGCCCGGCTGCAGGCGTTGTGTTTAAAAATAGGGGATATATCGCACTTTCTGGTTAAAGGGATCGTCGGGAAACAAATACGCGTACAGATCGATAAAATAATCGTCCGTCATGCTCGCGATATAGTCGACGACAATATCGTCCGGGTCCGCCGTCACGCGATTCTCCTCGTCGCGGTAACTCTTACCCAGGATGAAATGGCTGAGATGGTGCTGATACACCGGAGAGTCGAATTGGCTCGTAAGCAGGTCCTCATACAGCCTGTGGTATATGCGCTCCATCATGGGCTTGACCACTGTTTCGTACGGCTCCATTACCTGTTCGTTTTTATAGATAAACTCATAATTTTCGCGTTTGAGCGTCCTGAGCGCTTCAAATACCTCTGGGTCCATGCGCAGGCAGTTTTGGTTCATGCTGTTTTTTACAATATTGGCTACGATGTTGTTTAAAAACTCAATGTTGTTTCCGCCCAGGATAGTCGGCGTGAATGCGACGTCCTTTGTCAGGTCCAGCTTCCTTGCGTCCTGCCGGTCCTTCCATATGTAGGCGATCATGTCGCTGATTCGGACTACGCAGCCCTCCAGCGTATTGGGCCGCAGCGTTTTGATAAAGGCCTTGTCCGTGTAGCATTGTTCGACGTTGCGCTCAAACTGTTCAAACGTGCGAAGTCCGCTCGGTCGGTACTCGATAAACTCGTCCTCGCCGTTGTGGCACAGCACGCCGTCGAGCGTCTGCAGGGTGAGGTTGGTTCTGGTCATGGTTTTCAAAACCCGCACGCTGTGCACATTGTGTTGAAAGTACCGTTTCCTGTCGCTTTGCAGGTACAGGTCGCTCAGGTATTGTTCGCCCCTGTGCCCGAAAGGGGTATGGCCGATGTCGTGCCCCACGGCGATCGCCTCGATCAGGTCGAGATTGAGCCGCAGCGCCCGCCCGATCGTACGCGCAATCCGCGAGACGAGCTGTACATGGGTGGAACGTCTCGTGATGTCGTCGTTTTTATAAAAGGAGAAAACCTGTGTCTTGTCTATGTACCGGTTGTACAGAGCATTGTGCAGGATTTTGTCCGTGTCGATGGCAAAGGGGCCGCGCAGAATGTCATACTCGCTTTTCCGGTCAAATTTACGCAGCGCTTCGGAGTTCTTTGTCGCGTATTCGCTCAGCGCGGCCTCTTCCGTCTCGGAAACGCCGCGCAGGGCTGCGCTGGTCGCCTCGTCAAAGCCAAACAGCCGCTGCTCCCGCTCGTTTTCCTGCAGGATTTCTTCCAGTATGTCCTGCGTCTGCTCCGCCATATGCATCTCCCCTTAGTTTTCGTCGTGTGCGCTTATTATAGCATATCGCGGCGGCGGAAATCAACAGGCCGCCGCGTGTGAGAGGCACATGAAAAAGATTTTTTCGGCTTTTCGGAGGTGGGAGTTAAACCCTCGTAATTCGC
>USJY01000164.1 GCA_900555065.1 uncultured Eubacteriales bacterium | reverse complement strand
TTTACTTTTTGGTTAATTATACACTTAAAAGTAAATATTTCAAAACACACAAAATTCGTATAATCCTTGTATAGTATTGACAAATAATACTGAAAAATATATTGTGTTATCTAATAGTGAAATTATTTATGAATCTATTTTTGAAATCAGCAAATTATTAAATTTCAATGAACACACGGATTTCTGCACAGCACGGCTGGAATTGGAAAGGAGCGGTATTGTGAAAGTATACCATCTGGGCGAAAGGCTGAAATACTTCCGAATGCAGGCGGGGCTGACGCAGGCCAGGCTTGCAGAGCTGGTCGGCGTCAGCACGCATCACATCACACAGATTGAGCGCGGACTGGCCCTGCCGAGCCTGAGCATATTTTTCAGCCTGTGCAAGGTGCTGGACGCGCCGGCCGACAGCTTTGCCATGGATGACGACGAATGGATGGCGCAGAATGCGTACGTCTTACAAAAAATGAAAATCCGCGAACAGCTGCATAAGGACAGCGTCCGCGGATTTGAACTTCTCCGTCTCATTTATAATATTATAGTGGAATCGGAATAGCATGGCGGCCCGGCTCCCGCGAACGGCATGCCGCAGCCAGCTCGGCGCCGCGCGGCACGGGGAATCCGCCTGCGCACGCGGCAAGGCGCGGACGGCGCACAGCGCTGGAACGCGCCGCGCTTTTCTGGAACGTGCCGCCGTATACGCGCGCCGGATAGCCGCGTGCGCACTGCGTTTGCAAAGCCGCGCCGCCCGCGTATCTTTTCCGCCGTAACCCCGGCCGGACGCAAACTCCCCGCATGCGCAGGCGCGCATTCCGGCAAGGCCTGTTTTTCCAATGCGCAAGCGGGCTTTTTCAACAGAATCGCGCGCCCGTTTCCACGCGCGCCGCAGTGTTCCCACCGGCTGCGCGCCGTATGTTCACGCGCGCTTTGCAGGCCGGCCCTTGGGCTTCAGTTTTTGAAAACACAGGGGGAATACCGCAATGATCCACAGCACCACCAGAAAGTACCGCGCGCTGTCCGCCGGCAGGCTTTCTCCCAGCACGTATTTCAGGCCGGATTTCAGCAAAAGCGCCACGGCAAAACCGGCCGCCAGTTTGCAGACCTGCCACAGCACGCCGCCTTCTTTCGGGTCGAAACGGATATACGTGTGTTCCAGATAGTAGCCGACGGCAAACCCCAGCCCCGCGCCGGCGGCCTTACAGCAGTCCGCCGCGTTTGCAGCGTCCACCACCCCATTGTGATAGAGCGTAAAGACGTAGACGAGCACGGCGGCCGACAGGGCGAACAGTATACAGGACACGAGCAGCGTATGCTCGTGTATTCTATTCTTGCGAAACAACAGGTGCACGAAGAAAATGGACAGCAGCGTGATCACGGCCGCGCCCAGCACATCGAGCGGCGTATGCACGCCAAGGTACAGGCGTGAAACGCCCACGCCGCAGGCGAGCAGGAACCAAAGCGCGCTCTGCCATTTCCGGGAGCAGGACAGGCCGAGCGTCCCATACAGTGCGAACGCGCCCTGCGTGTGCCCGCTTGGGAAAGAATAGCCGGTCGCGGTTTCCATCGCGCGTTCGACCGCCTCGAACTGCGGGTCCGCAATCCAGGGCCGGTCGATCCGGAACGTGACCTTCGCCCCCTGTACCAGCAGGCCGGAGAGAAAAAAACCGAAACTCACTTTATAGGCGAGGTCCTTGTCAAAACACCAGTAGAGTAGGCACAGCACGATGATGACGACAAGCTCCTCGCCAAAGAGCGTGAAGCACTGGAACAACGCCGTTAAAAACGGCGTGCGTACGGATGCGAAATAATGAAGCAGCTCCAAACCCGTCACCTCCATGGTTCTTGTATTCTATGGTAGCACATTTTCTCGAATTACTCAATGCATTCGTAAATTTTAGCCGGCGGCCGCCGTAGATTTTTCAGCCTGTCGCCCGTTCTATGCAGCGGCGCGGCGCAGGCTTCCGCATACGGCACTCCGTGCCTCTTAACCTCCGCGTTTCCCGGCACGCCTGCTTATAAGCTCTGCGCTGTGTACGCATCGGCTTTCTGCGCGCGGCGGCTTTGCCCGCACCGCCGCGCTGTCTGGATTTGCGCCGGCGGCGGCGCCCGATCTCCAAAAAAACGGCGGCCGCGGCTTTTATGCCGTATCATCAGTTTTGCATAATTTTATCCGTATATACAAACAGGAGCGGCGGCGCCGCTCCTGTTTCAGGGGGGAAATATACTGAATTGGGCAGATCTCTTATCTGTGCTCCGCTATAAAGAACAGCGCGAGCGTGGCCGGGCCGGAATGCGCGCCGATCACCGGGCCGATGTAGTTGATATGAATCTCCTTGCAGCCAACCTCTCTGCGGATCATATCCGCCAGCAGTACGGCGTCGTCATAACAGTCTCCGTGGCTGATGAACACAACCTGGTCTTTCGGATTGACGGCGGTCTTCTTCATATGCTCGCACAGCGCCCGGATCGCGTTGCCGCGGCCGCGTGCCTTTGAAACGCTTTCCAGCTTGCCCTCGTCGCTTGCATGCATGACGGGCTTGATATGCAACATGCTTCCAAGCAGGGCGACGGTACCGGAAATGCGCCCGCCGTTTTTGAGGAAATACAGATCGTCTACAGTAAACCAGTGCGCAAGGCTGGGAATAAGCTGCTCAGCGTACGCCTGCACCTGTTCAATGGACGCGCCCGCGCGTTTTTTCTGCACAGCATGGTAGACGAGCAGCCCCTGGCCCATGGACGCGCACTTTGTGTCCACAACAAGGATCTTACGCTCCGGGAACTGCCGACGCAGTTCTTCTACAGCGACGCGCGCGGCGTTGTAGGTGTTGCTCAGTCCGGAAGAAAAGGCGAGGTAGATTACGTCCTTCCCCTCCTTCAAGATCGGCTCGAGCGCGTCGGAAACGTCGGCCGTGTTGAGCGCGGAGGTGCTGACGGTGCATTCCTTGGTCAGCGCGGCGTAAAAATCCTGGTATGTGATATCGCGCTCGTCCAGGTAGTTGCGGTATTCCTTGCCGTTCAGGGTAAGGGAAAGCGGAATTACCTGTAATTCCAGTTCGTTTGCCATTTCATTTGTCAGGTCGCAGGATGAATCGGTCACGATTACATACTCGTTCATGGCGGTCTCCTTTTGGCTTTTTAGTATTGGGAATCCCCACAACGGGGCATATTATTCTTTTACATACATCTTTCCAATCGTCCGCTGAATCAGACTGTGCGGCAGCAGCCTGCCCAGAAACAGCAGAAGTTTGTACTGCGCGCCGACCGTGTATAGCGGCGCGACTCTGCGCCGGCCGGCAAGGCGCACGACCTTCGCCGCAATCCGCTCCGGGGCCATGCCGCGCGCCTCGTCGCGTTCCATGCGCGCGACGGACGTCTCGACCAATCGCCCGTATACGTTCGTACCGGCACTGTCCTTGCGGCGCGCCTGTGTAAATCCGGTTCTCACATCCCCCGGCATCACGGAGCAGACGGACACGCCGAACCGTGCGGTTTCGCCAGCAAGGGCGCTGGAATATGCGTTCAGCGCCGCTTTGGACGCGCTGTACATCGCCTGAAACGGGATGGCGTACACCGCCGCAATGCTGCTTATGTTGACAATGCGCCCCTTCGTCTTGCGCAGCTGCGGTAGGGCGGCGCTACAGCAGGCCGCCGCGCCGAAGAAATTCACGTCGAACTGCGCGCGCGCCTCTTGCAGCGATGTAAACTCCGCCGCGCCGGATATACCCGCGCCCGCATTGTTGACGAGCAGGTCGAGCCTGCCCTCCCGCACGCCGATCTCGGCGAAAGCATGGGCGACCGATTCAGGATCGGTCACATCCGTACGCACAAAGACAGCGCCGCAGGGCGGTCCCTCTGTCCGGCTCAGGGCGTAGACTTTGTAGCCATTCTTGCACAGGGCCGCAGCACAGGCAAGGCCGATGCCGCTTGAAGCGCCCGTGACCGCAGCCACCTTCTGCATTGCCGTATTCCTCCCCATCCAGCCGTCGAAAGATATTCGCCGCAGCCCGAACAGGCTGCAAATACTTAAAATATTTGAAGTAATTATAATCGAATACCCGTTTTCTGTCAATACATAAATTATGAATTTTATGGAATTACCGGCAAAAAGCAGTAAAATCGGCCGTTTTGCGGCTAAGACAGGCGGTTTTTTCGTTGTGCTCGGCCGGACGGGCGCATACGGGCTTAATGTGCTGCGATCCTTTCTTTGTGTAAC
>USJY01000163.1 GCA_900555065.1 uncultured Eubacteriales bacterium | reverse complement strand
CCGCCGCTCTCGCCGAAGCGCAGCGGCAGGCGTCGCAGATGGATACGGAGATCGCCGCAATGCAGGGCGAGTTGCAGGTGCGGCTGGAACACCGGCAGGCGGCGGATGGAATCCAGAGCCGGATCAACGAGCTGGACGAGCGGGAAGCGGAACTCAGGCGGCGGCTGGATGTGTACAACCTTGCGCTGACGGCGCTGGAGCGCGCGCATGATGAGATGACGCGCCTGTTCGCACCAGCCCTTAACGAGCGCGCGGCGAAGCTGTTTTCATATCTTGCCGGTCCGGCGCGCACAGTGAAGATCGATTCTGCCGGCGCTGTGCGGATAGAGGAGGACGGCGCAGTCCACGAGATCGGCTATTACAGCACCGGCACGGCGGACGCGGCGTATATCGCCATGCGGCTGGCCTGTATTGAGCTGCTGTACACCGAATCAAAACCGCCGCTCGTGTTTGACGATTCGCTGTGCAACCTCGACCCGGCGCGCAAAGCGGCGGCGTTCGCACTGCTGGCCAGGCTTTCGGAGCGCTATCAGATACTGTACTTCACCTGTCACAACGAGACGGCGGCGCTGGGGGACGCGCCGTATTTCCGCATTGCGCTGGAATCCTGACAGAAACGAGAATTTTCCCGGAGCCGGAAAAGCGGACGGCCTGCGGCTGCTGCTGTCCCGCAGTTATTCAAAACGGATTCAACCGCATAAAAGCGCGCGCAAGCCGTTTCGGAGGATGCTTCTCATGCGCAACGCAGGCGCGATTCGCGATTATAGATTCCGAGCTTCTTCCAATGAATAAAACCACGCCCGGCAGATGAAAGCCTGCCGGGCGTTTCTGTATGGAATCCCTGTTGATCTGTATTGCGCAATCCGGATTTCGTACGCAAGACCGGCGCGGCGTTCTTCTGCTTTTCGACCGCTGCGCGCCGGCAGCCGTGCTCTTTTGTTGCATCGCCTGCGTCTTATTGGAAACTTTTGTTCCCCAATCACGGTTCTGTCACTGCATCCGGTTGATTCAGTTGAGAACGAAGCTTCAGGAGAATGAACAGGGATAACGCAGCGGCCAAAACGGAAGTCGCGGCAAAATTCAGCCAGATACCCGTCAGCCCCAGCGGCCACAGTATACCCACCAGGATCGCGGGGAATACCAGGGCCGTTGACACTGAAATGAGCGATGCCGGAAGAGGCTTTTCAATCGCCAGCATATAGCTTTGCGTGGCGAAGGAAAACCACCGTGTAATATAGGTGAGGCTGAATAGCTGTAACGCGCTGATGGACATGCGCATGGTCTGCTCGCTGGCGTCGGCTACAAACAAGCTTGTTATTTGCGCCGGGATTAAGACTATGACAAATACCGCCAGTAGTGAAACGACGCTGCTTGCAATATAACAGTATTTTTCGATTGCGCGCACTCTGGAGAATTTTTGCGCGCCCCAGTTGTAGCCGACCGCAGGCTGAAGCGAATCGCACATGCCATACAGGAACGGTTGGATGAATCCCTCTGCAAACATCAGTACGCCAAATACGGACACGGCCGTTTCACCGCCCATACGTACCAGTATTGCGTTCATAAAAATAGAGGTGATCCTGCCTGCAATATTGTTTAAAAAGTTCGGGCTTCCGCAGGCGACGATTTGCCGGATCATCCTGCCTGTGAAAGCCGGCCGGCAAAACCGCAGCAGCGCCCTGCCCCGGAAAAAGGGCACAAAGGCGATTACCGCGCAAATCAGCATGCCGGAGCATGTTGCCAGCGCCGCCGCCCAGATCCCCCAGCGGAAAACGCTGAGGAACAGAAACTCCAGGATTGCGATCAGGACGGACATAAGGATATTCAAAAGCATGCTGCCGCGGATATATCCACAGATCCTGAGGTAGTTGTCAGCGGCAAATACGATCGTCGTTATGGGGGAACAGAGGGCGTAAACTCTCAGATATTGGACTGCCAGCACGGCAAATTCTCCTTCAGCCCCCATAACCCGAATCAGCGTCGGGGCTGTCATATACAGAATGGCGCCGACCACTATGCCCGCGCCGACAATCATAAGGCAGGCGCAGGTGAATATATTGTTTGCCTGCCATGTCTGATTTTTCCCAAGGCATACGGAAATGGGCACCGCTGAACCGATGCCGATCAGGTCTGCCAGTGCGAAGTTGATTATGACAAACGGCATCGCGAGATTGAGCGCTGCAAACGCCGTCGCGCCCAAATACTGTCCCACAAAAACTCCGTCGAGCGTTTGATATAAAGCGGAAGCGAGCATGCTGATCGCCCCGGGAATGGAAGCGAGGAAAAACAGCTTGCGCGGCGGTGTTTCTGAAAATAGCACGGTGGAATTCATTTGCTTACATATTTCCTTTCAACCAGGATTAAAACTGTCTGCCGATCGGTTCAACCGACCGCAGTTTGCAAAAGTTCAACATACTTTTGCGTAAGGGACAACAGATCCGCCCTTTCTTTTTCGGTCATACTTTTGAGTACGCTTTGTTCCGCAAAAATCAATGGGGAAACGACCTGATCCGCAATTTCCTTGCCCCGTTCCGTCAGAACAATCCGCTTGTTTTTGTGGTTGCCGGGAACTGGTTCCAATCTGATAATCCCCCGTTTTTCCAGGCCTTTCAAAGCGGAATTGATGGTTTGCGGCGGGGAGTGCCAGGCGTCGCAAAGCTGCTTTTGCGTATATACGGTATCATTTTCGCACAGAGAGTACAGCAGCCATAATGTCGAGTCCGAAATGTCGTGTTTTCTTGCGTACAGATGATAAATTTCATCCATCTCTTTATAAAGCTGATTAAACGTTTTTAGTGAATCAAAAATATACTGTTCCATAGCGCATCCCTTTCTTCCGCAAGCAGCGAACTGCATTATATTCCGAAATCGGATAAAAGTCAAGGATAAGATTTGTTGCGCATAAAATATATGTTATGTACATATAAAAAGATGGTCCGTCCAATCAGATAAAAAACAGGCGTCCAAGGGACGCCTGTTTTTATCTGGCGGTGCATTTTGTTGCGGTTCGGGTTGTCTTTGTAAAGCATTCGACGTTTTCAGCTCTGTTTTTCAGTTGCGCAGCGCCGTCAGCGGCGCGGGCGCGCGCCCGCCGCGTCGAATAAAGCGTTCGGGAGATTGCGGATGTACGCCGATAACAGGCGCGGAGCCGAGCAGGCCGCCGTAGACGACTTCGTCGCCCTCCTCCTTGCCAACGACCGGAATGAGCCGCGCGGCGGTCGTTTTGTTATTGATCACGCCGATCGAGATCTCGTCCGCAATGATGGCGGAGATTGTCTCCGCGCTGGTGCGGCCCGGTATGGCGATCATATCCAGGCCGACGGAGCAGACCGCAGTCATGGCCTCAAGCTTGTCAAGCTGAAGAGCGCCGCAGCGCGCCGCGTCGATCATGCCCGCGTCTTCCGAAACGGGGATGAACGCGCCGGACAGGCCGCCGACGTGCGAAGAGGCGAAAGAGCCGCCCTTTTTCACCGCGTCGTTGAGGATGGCGAGGCAGGCGGTCGTGCCGTGCGTGCCGCATTTCTCCAGGCCCATTTCTTCCAGGATATGGGCGACCGAATCGCCCACGGCAGGTGTCGGCGCAAGGGAGAGGTCTACGATTCCATAGGGGACGCCGAGCGCTTCGGACGCCTCATGCGCGACGAGCTGGCCCATGCGCGTAATTTTAAACGCAGTCTTCTTAATAATTTCCGCAATCTCGGTAATATTGCAGTCGCCCGCGCGGCGGATGGCGCTGCGCACCACGCCCGGGCCCGACACGCCGACGTTTATGACCCGCTCCGGTTCGCCTACGCCGTGGAATGCGCCGGCCATGAACGGATTGTCCTCCGGGGCGTTGGCGAATACGACGAGCTTTGCGCAGCCGATGGAATCGCGGTCGGCCGTGAGATCCGCCGTCTGCTTGACGATTTCGCCCATGCGCGCGATCGCGTCCATATTGATGCCGGCCCGCGTCGTGGCGACGTTGACGGAGGAACAGACGTTCTGCGTCTGGGCAAGCGATTCGGGAATCGCGTCGATCAGCCGGCGGTCGGCGTCGGTAAAGCCCTTGTGCACAAGGGCGGAAAACCCGCCGATGAAATTGATGCCGAGCGCGGCCGCCGCCCGGTCCAGAGTTTTTGCGATCATGGGGAAGTCCGGATTTTTGCAGGCGGCCGCCGCGATGGAGATGGGCGTGACGGCGACGCGCTTGTTAATGATGGGGATTCCGTACTTCTTCTCAATC
>USJY01000162.1 GCA_900555065.1 uncultured Eubacteriales bacterium | reverse complement strand
TCTCGCCTTTCTGCGAAGAATTTGCCGGAATCTGGCCTTCGACCGGCTGGACTGGAACCGGGCGGCCAAGCGGAATCCGAAGCTGATCGCTCTGTCGCCCGCTTTTACGCTAATAGATGAATCGGTTCATGCCGGCGAGGCTGTGCATACGCCCGAGCTCGCGGCCGCCTGCAATTTGAGCGTAACGCATTTCCGAAGAATATTCAATGAAGTGATGGGCGTCGCCCCTAAGGAATATATAACAGACTGTTTCCTGAAAAAAGCCGAAAAAATGCTTATGACCGCTAATGACAGTATTTTGGATATAGCAACTTCTTGCGGATTTATGGAGGTTTCGGGGTTTAACCGCGCTTTTTCGGCAAAGCACCAAACGTCACCCTCCGAGTTCAGAAAAAAATATCGAAAATAAAAGCAACAAGGTAAAACCTTGTTGCTTTTATTTGTAAAGATATTCAATTGTTTTGAATTGAACCCGACGTTCGGAGACAGGTTTTATCTGCCGTATCGGGCGAGGGCGGTCCGTAATCTACGGCAATTTCCATTTAAGGCTCTTTCGCGCGGGATTTCCTTTTCTGGTTGCCATAAATCGTCTGCCTTAAGCATAACGTCGTAATTCCTTATACGCAGTATACTGTCCTTTGGAGTACGACGCTATTGTATCGGCTCATGTCTTATCGTTTCGGCGTTCAACCCTCGTTGCAGAGAGCCTCAAATTCCTCGCCGCTTATTTTTTCCTTTTCCAGCAACGCCTGTGCGACTTTGTCGAGCACGGCACGGCGGCGTTCCAGAATCTCCTTGGCGCGTGCGGCGGCCTTGTCAATAAAGTTACGGATCTCCTCGTCGATGGCGGCGGCAATCTTTTCGGAGTAGTTGCGAGATACCGCAAAGTCGCGGCCCAAGAACACCTCGTCCTGTCCGGAACCGAATACGACGGGACCGAGACGGTCGCTCATGCCGTATTTGGTCACCATTTGACGGGCAATATTCGTTGCGCGCTCCAGGTCGTTGGACGCGCCGGTCGAAATATCATCCAGCGAGATCTGCTCTGCGACGCGGCCGCCCAGCAGAATGACCATACGGTCCTCCATTTCACCCTTGGACATATAGAACTTATCCTCTGTGGGCAGGTGGAGCGTATATCCGCCGGCCATCCCACGCGGAATGATGGAGATTTCATGCACCTTGTCATGGTCCGGCATATCGATTGTGACGAGGGCATGCCCCGCCTCGTGATAGGCAGTGAGCTTGCGCTCCTTGTCGCTGATGACTTTATTTTTCTTTTCTACGCCCATCATCACCTTAATAATGGAGCGCTCAATATCTTCCATACTGATACTGTGCTTGCCGTTTCTGGCGGCGAGCAGGGCCGCTTCGTTGAGCACATTTTCCAAGTCGGCGCCGGAAAATCCAGCCGTCGTCTTTGCTATGATGTCCAGCTTTACGTCGTCGTCGAGCTTCTTGTTGCGCGCGTGCAGCTTGAGAATGCCCTCCCTGCCCTTCACGTCGGGCAGGTTAATAACGACTTGCCGGTCAAACCGGCCGGGACGCAGCAACGCGGGGTCCAGTACGTCGGGGCGGTTGGTCGCCGCAATGATGATGACACCCTCATTTTTGGAAAAGCCGTCCATTTCCACAAGCAGCTGGTTGAGGGTCTGTTCGCGTTCGTCATGGCCGCCGCCCAGGCCGGCGCCGCGCTGGCGGCCGACCGCGTCGATCTCATCAATAAAGATGATGGAAGGGGCGACTTTTTTCGCCTGGTCGAACAGGTCGCGGACGCGGGACGCGCCCACGCCTACATACAGCTCCACAAAATCGGAGCCGGTAATGCTGAAGAAGGGGACGCGCGCCTCACCCGCCACGGCACGTGCAAACAGGGTTTTACCATTGCCCGGCGGGCCTACAAGTATGATGCCTTTGGGGATTCGTGCGCCCAGTTCGGTGAATTTCTGCGGGTTTTTTAGAAATTCTACGATTTCAGCCAGTTCCTCTTTTTCTTCCTCGGCGCCGGCGACGTCGTCAAACGTGACGCGGTTCTTATCGTCCGCATTCGTCTTGGTGCGCGCCTTGGTGAAGGAAGCGGCCTTACCCGTGCCGGCACCGCCCATCTGGTTGAAGATGACATACGGCAGGATACTCTGCCACCACGGGATACCGGCTTCCGGCATGATGTCGTAGCTCTCGATCGTCTTGTTCTCAAACTGTTCGGCGATGGTGTCGCCCACGTCCAGGATAAACAGCTCCACGCTGTAGAGCTTAAATTCCTTCTTCAGTTCGTTTTTGTTTTTGACCGGGTTTTCCGGGTCTTCCTTTAATGTATAGGAAAGGTTATTGCCCTCAATTACAAAATCATTTACTTTACCTTCCCGAAAATGGGTAAGGACAGTGGAATATGTGAGTTTTTCCTGATTCGTACCGGAATCAAACAGGAAATTTGCCAGCAATATCAGTATCAATACGCCGACAAAAAACCATATGCTTCCGCCGCTCTTCTTTTTCAAGTTACTTATCCTCCTTTGTCCCATCCGACTTCATATATACTTCCCGCTTTAATATCCCGACAAAGGGCAGGTTGCGATACCGCTCGTCATAGTCTAACCCATATCCGACCACAAATTCATCCGGTATCTCAAAACCCTCGTAATCCAGCTGTACGGGAATTTTACGGCGATCGGGCTTGTTCAGCAGCGCGCACAGTTTGAGCGATGCGGGATGACGCTGCTTCATCAGGTCTATAACGTGGCTCAGCGTCACGCCGCTGTCCAGGATATCCTCCACAAGCAGTACGTCCTTGCCTGATATATCCACGTCCATGTCCTTAATGATCTTGGCGGAACCCGTCGTCTGCGTACCGGAACCGTAACTGGATACGTACATGAAATCAATCGACAACGGCAGATCGATATGCCGGATCAGATCGGACATAAAAACACACGAGCCTTTCAATATGCTTACAAGCAGCAGATCCTTGCCCTGATAGTCCTCTGTAATCCGTTTCCCCAGCTCCTCTATCTTTTCCCGGAGCGCCTGCTCCGATACAAGAATCCGCCCTATGTTATCCTTCATTTGAAATCTCCTTTATGTATATGTTCAAATATTGCGTTGTCGCGTGATCGGGCCGGCAGTCTGCCGAAGGGCCTATACCGTTGATCCAGGCAATATGCGCGCCCGCCGCAAGCAGAGGGTTGCCGCCGCGCACCCGCAGCGGAATCTTGCGGTCGGTATACAGGCGGCGCACAGGCTTGGAACCCACGCCGGGAATGGTGAACCGGTCGCCGCTGCGCATGGCGCGGATTTGAAGCGTGCGCGGAAGCTTTTTATAATCAAGCGCGTTTAGCGGGTTGGCGTGCCGCCGGTCTTCCAGCCGAAGCGAAATACGCCACGCGCCAAATACACAGGATGCGCCGGGCTGCACGGAGACAGGCTCCGGTACGGCTGCGGATACGGGACTTGTCCCCACATGGAGCGCGCCGTATTGCAGTTCGCAGAACACCGCCCCGCTCAGCTGGGTACGGCTGCCGGTACGACCGGTCTGCACGAGTTCTTCTATAGTATGCATATGCGCCTGATCATATGTTATGCCCGTGCGATCTAAAAGAAACTGCTTGAGTATCCGGTAGCGCACAGGCTTTGACAGGTCTTTGATCACGGAAACGCGGAGGGCTTCCCCCATCGCCGCTGCGCGATATGCCGCCGCCGCAAACTGGTCCAGTACGGCGGAATCCGCCGCAAGCAGCTCGCACATAATACTGATATGCTCCACCGCCTTCGAATTGATCCGGCAAAGTTCGGGCAAAACGATGTGACGGATGCGGTTGCGGGAATATGATAAATCCGCGTTGGACGCGTCTGTCCGGAACGGCTGGCCCATATCGCGCAGATACTGCTCGATTTCAGCGCGCTGCAGACAGAGCAGCGGGCGGATGACATTGCCGCGTACAGGCGGGACGCCCTGCATACCCTGCGCACCGGCGCCGCGCGCCATGTGAAACAAAACCGTTTCCGCATTGTCGTTCATGGTATGCGCCGTGGCAATCCGCGCGGCGGGAAAACCTGCGGCCACGCGGTCGAGAAAGCCGTAACGGGCCGTGCGCGCCGAAGCTTCGAGGTTGCCGCCGCTTGCACGGACATCCTGCTTCTCACTGAAAAACGGCACATCCAGCCGCAGGCTCAGCTCGCGCACAAAGGCCGCATCTTCATCCGAAGCCGTACCGCGCAGGGCATGATTGAAATGCGCGCAGACAAGCTTACGGCCG
>USJY01000161.1 GCA_900555065.1 uncultured Eubacteriales bacterium | reverse complement strand
AGCAATGTGGGAAATCAGGGGGTTATCCTGCGGACGGCCTTTGGCTGCAAAAATAGCGCTTACGGCTGCGCCGTCCAGCGCGTTTGCCGCAAGGCCGTACACCGTCTCCGTAGGGACAGCGACAAGACCTCCCTGCCGGAGTATTGCCGCGGCTCGCACGATATTTGCTTGTGAAGCAGATACAATCTGCGTTTCCATATAACAACCCGCTTTTTCGTAATCATACAATGAGTACGGATATAACAAATCCGCACAAAAGCCCTAATATATTGCCGAACGACGGCAGCCTGCCCTTATAGATGGTCTTGGATTCGGGAATGAGATCTCCAATGGAAATAAAGAGCATCGTCCCCGCGGCAACGGCGAGAAATACGCCGATGATGTTTTCTGATATATACCCGAGATATGCGCCTATATAGGCGCCGAGTCCTGTCGGGATTCCGGAGAGGACTGTTATGCCAACCGCTTTCCATCTGGAAACGCCGCCCTCGCGCAAAGGAAGCGCCATCGCAATCCCCTCCGGGACATCGTGAATCATAATCGTCAGCAGCAGAGAAAGGCCGATCGCATGCGAAGCGCCAAACCCCACGCCAATGGCAAGACCTTCCGGAAAATTGTGCAGGGCGATACCGATTGCAACAAAAATCCCGGTACGCATGAGCTGGAAAGATCGGCTGCTCGCGCCCCGTAGCGGTTTTTTCTCCGAGAACTTCAACTTGTTCTGCAGCAGCATGGACAGCAAAATCCCGGCTAAAACACCAAGCAGAACAATCCATACCGAGGTCAGCTCCATCGCGTTCGGGATGAGATTGAATACGGAAACGCCGACCATCAGCCCGGCTGAAAACTCGAGCAGAAAGCCCATGAGCCGATCGGTATGCTTTCGGATAAACACGGCGATTACACCGCCGAGCGCCGTGCCGAATACGCCGCAGAACATGCCGTAAAGCATCACGCGTATGCAGTAATTCACAGCGATACCCCCCATTTCCCTTTTATAAAACACTATATTCAGGAAAATGCGGGCGCATTACTTAATCAATCGCCGATTTGAGCTTTTCTGCCTGCGCGTTTGCGATCAGGGCGTTCAGCATCTCGTCAATATCCCCGTTTAAAAACTCCTCCAGGCGATAAATCGTCATCCCGATTCGGTGGTCGGTTACGCGGCCCTGGGGGAAATTGTAGGTTCGAATCCGCTCGCTGCGGTCTCCGCTGCCCACCTGGTCCTTGCGTTCAGCCGAAATTTTATCCGCCTGCTCCTTCTGCTTCATATTGTACAGGCGGGAGCGCAGGATCTTCATCGCCTTGTCCTTGTTCTTGAACTGACTGCGTTCGTCCTGGCATTCCACGACAAGCCCCGTCGGCAAATGGGTAATCCGAATGGCGGAGGACGTCTTATTGACGTGCTGGCCGCCGGCGCCGCTTGCGCGGTAGGTCTCGATCTGCAAATCATTTGGGTTGATTTCAATTTCTACCTCTTCCGCCTCAGGCAGTACTGCGACTGTGACGGCGGATGTGTGGATCCTGCCGGATGATTCTGTTTCGGGAACGCGCTGGACTCGGTGCGTACCGCTCTCAAACTTCAAACGGCTGTATACGCTGTCCCCCTCGACCAGAAAGGTGATTTCCTTTATACCGCCAAGCTCTGTCTGGTTTAAAGACAGGACGTCTATTTTATATCCGTGCGTCTCTGCATACATCGTATACATACGGTACAGCGAATTTGCAAACAAGGTCGCCTCCTCGCCGCCGACGCCCGCGCGGATTTCCACAATGGCGCTCTTATCGTCGTCCTCGTCCTTCGGAAGCAGCAGAATTTTCAGTTCGTCTTCCAGGCGCGCAAGCTTATCCTTTGCCTCAAAATATTCCGCCTGGACCATGTCCTTAAAATCCTTATCAAGCGGCTCTTTTAACAGTTCTTCCGCCTCTGCATAGTTCGCCTGGATCTGTTTGTACTCGCGGTACTTCTCCACAATCGGCGAGAGGTTCTTATGCTCCTTCATGAGCCGTTTATACAGGTCCTGGTCCGTTACGACGGCAGGGTCCGCAAGCCGCTCGGTAATCTCATCAAATTTTTGCGCGATACTGTCCAGCTTTTCAAGCATTATCTTCTTCCTTTTTCAGTACTTTCTTGATGTATTTCGCGATCTTGATGCGCGGGGCCATGATTTCCCTTCCGCACTTTTCACAGCGCAGTTTATAGTCCAGCCCTACGCGCAGGACTTGAAACACAGCGCCGCCGCAGGGATGCGCTTTTTTCATCTGTACGCGATCCCCCACCTGTATATCCACCGCCAAGCGCCCCTTTCCCGTTATTTCAAATCCATATTGATTTTTATATTATATCAAAAAAGGCTGTATTTGGCAAATAAAATAAAGAATTGATTCAGGCGATCTCTGTTGAATTCCGATATGAAAATATGTATAATAAAACATACAAAAAAGGAGCGGTATATATGATTCTTTTGGGCATAGACTTTGGCGACGCGCGAACGGGCGTAGCTAAACTGGACACGCGTTATCCCATCGCAACGCCTTTGGAAACCGTCCGCAAAAGCGACCCGAATGCGGCCGCTGAGGAAATCCGCAGCATTGCGGCGCGCGAAAAAGCCGAACGGCTCGTAGTTGGGCTTCCCCGCAATATGAACGGCAGCGAAGGGTTTCGCGCGGAAAAAACGCGGGAGTTTGGCCGGCTACTGGAAGAACGCACTGGATTGCCCGTCGTCTATTTTGACGAGCGGTTGACGTCCGGCTATGCGCACGCAGTCCTGAATATGACCGACACGAGGGGAAACAAGCGCAAAGAAACCGTTGACGCTGTAGCGGCAACGGTTATACTACAGGGTTATATCGACGCGCAGAAAGGCCGGAGCGAAGCGGAAATCGATTTGTAAATTTAAGGGTTAGGACGTTTATCCCGTTCGTTTTCGGGAGTGACCGCCGAAGCCTGCTCCACATTACCGGGCGCCTGCCGCTGCATTTGTTCTTGCGGGGGCTTTTTTTCGGCTTTGAAAACAGCTCTTTAAGTCCTACACCGAGGAGAACGACGGCAAATACGATGCGGATTATCTTATCGTCTATGAATATTGCACCGACCGAACCGGCGACAGCGCCGATTGCGGAACAGATTGCGAGCCGGATGACCGGCTCTTTTTCTATGAATTTTGTTTTGAAAAAGAAAAAGGTGGCCGCCGCTGCACAGGGCAGAAAATAGATTAGGTTTATACCTGCAGCCTCCTTTTGGGAAACGCCGGCGAACAACGTGAGATAGACGAGCAGGATCGAACCGCCGCCAAAACCCATGCTGCTGATGATTCCAGCCAGAAAACCGATTATTCCTTCAAGCATGTATCAACATCCTTATCGAACAGTACAATAGAAACAGGGCAAACAGCTTGCTCAGTACAGTCGAGTTGATTTTCCGCAACAGCTTTACCCCGATAGGCGCGGCGATAACGCCGCCAATTATATATGGCAGAGCCTGATTAAAATCCAGATTTCCTGCCAATAAATAAGTTATGGCGCTCACAAATGACGCAGCAAGCACTGTCACGACCGTGTACGCATGCGCCTTGTTTTCCTCTTTCATGGCAGCCTTGATGAGTGGGACGCAGATTAAACCCGCAGCGCCGCCCAGCAGGCCGTTGACAAGCCCGGTGACGAGCCCGATCAATGTCAATTTCTTTTTCATGGATATAGCATTTGCCAAAAGTCAAAAAATATAAACGAAAAAAGGAAAAAGGGGCTTTCTATGGACAGAAAGGTTTCACACAGAAAGGCGTTTCTGATCAATCTGCTCTATATCGCCGCGATTATAGCGCTTATTTATCTCGCGTTCAAATACGCGCTGGGATATCTTGCGCCTTTCATCATTTCCCTGCTCGTTGCGGCGGCGATGCATCCGCTGATCCGATGGGTCGCGAAAAAAACGAGGATAAAGGCCAGTATCGTAGGGATCGGCGTAGCACTGTTGTTCTGGGCCGTGATGATCGCGCTGATTCTGCTGATTCTGTACTTGCTCACGCGGGAAGCGATTACCCTGCTTGGGAATATGGGAGATATATCTCACGTCATCCAGTCGGTGGCCGACCAGATAGAGATATGGCTGGAAGGCCTGTACGCCTCCTTTAACGGAACCGCAACCAGTCTGCTGGATTCGTCGATTGATTCCATCACAAAATCCATTATTAACTTTACGACGAATATCGCAGGGTCCATTGTAAATTTCGCCACAAACATCGCCCTGAAACTGCCGTCCGTACTGCTGTTCATGCTTGTTACCGTTCT
>USJY01000160.1 GCA_900555065.1 uncultured Eubacteriales bacterium | reverse complement strand
CTGTTCAAAACTCTCGTGAACAGGCGCGGCCGTCTGCTTAAGCGCGGCACGGTCCACGTCCGGCACAGTTACGTCCGTGTACTTCACAGCGCCGTTTGTATTGAGAAACTCACGCGAGATATCCACGATCGTATTCCCATTCCAGCGCATTTTCAAGCGGTTGTCGCCCGTAACGACCGCCACGACTGTAGCTTCTATGTTCTCTGCGGATGCGTAAGCCTGAAACGCCTGCACATCTGACGGCGCGAGTACGACTGCCATACGCTCCTGGGATTCGGAGATGGCAAGTTCGGTACCGTCCAGACCGTCGTATTTTTTGGGAACGGCATCCAGATTTATTTCCAGACCGTCGGCAAGCTCGCCGATGGCGACCGATACGCCGCCCGCGCCAAAGTCATTGCAGCGTTTGATGAGACGGGATACGTCCGGGTTACGGAACAGGCGCTGGAGTTTGCGTTCTTCAGGGGGATTACCCTTCTGTACTTCCGCGCCGCATGCCTGCAGAGAATCCAGCGTATGGGACTTGGAAGAGCCGGTTGCGCCGCCGCAGCCATCACGGCCGGTGCGGCCGCCGAGCAAAACGACGACGTCTCCGGGCTCTGGACGCTTGCGCACAACCTGACCGCTGGGCGCCGCGCCTACTACAGCGCCGATTTCAAGGCGTTTTGCCACATAGCCGGGATGGTATACCTCTTCGACAAAACCGGTCGCAAGGCCGATCTGGTTGCCGTAAGAACTGTATCCATGCGCGGCCCGGGTTGTGATCGCACGCTGGGGAAGCTTGCCTGGGATGGTGTCGCGCATGGGTGTGCGCGGGTCGGCGCTGCCGGTCACGCGCATGGCCTGGTACACATACGAACGGCCGGAGAGCGGATCGCGGATCGCGCCGCCCAGGCAGGTGGCCGCGCCGCCGAAGGGCTCGATCTCGGTCGGATGGTTATGGGTTTCATTTTTGAACATGAGCAGGTATTCTTCCGTCCGTCCGTCGATTTCCACCGGCATGCGTACTGAACAGGCGTTGATCTCCTCGCTCTCGTCGAGATCCTTTAGCACGCCCTCGGCTTTTAAAATACGCTGACCGATCGTCGCTACGTCCATCAGGCACAACGGCTTGTTTTCCCTGCCGAGCTTTCTGCGCGCGTCCAGATACGCGGCATAGGTTTTCCGAATGTATTCCGGCGCAATCTCCACCTGCTCGATCACAGTGGAAAATGTGGTGTGGCGGCAGTGGTCGGACCAATACGTATCGATCATGCGCACTTCGGTAATGGTTGGATCCCGCCGCTCATTATCCCGGAAATATGCCTGCAAAAATGTAAGGTCGTCCAAATCCATGGCGAGGCCGAGCCTGTCCAGAAGGGCGCGAAGACCGCATTCATCCAGGCTGGTAAAGCCTGTCACTGTATCCACGGAAGTCGGGATCTCATACTTTGTTTCCAGCGTCTGGTACGCGTCCAGCGTCGCTTCCCTGCTTTCAACGGGGTTGATGATATAGCCTTTGATCCTTGCAAGCTGGTCGGCGGTTACCGAACCGTACAGATAATAGACCTGCGCGGTACGCACAAGCGGACGGTCGCCGCCGCCTAGCATCTGCAAACACTGCGCGCAAGAGTCCGCACGCTGGTCGTACTGGCCGGGAAGGTATTCCACCGCGAACACAGTCGCGCCGTCGGCCGCCGGCAGGTCCCGGCAGACAACGTCCACCTGCGGTTCGGAAAAAATGACCGGAATTGCGGCCTCAAACTGGGCCGGCGTCAGGTTGGACACGTCGTACCGGTAGAGGATCCGGACCCGATCCACCGTATCCACGTCCAGAATCCGACGCAGGTCCTGTGCGAGCGACTGCGCCGCCACCGCAAAGGGCGGCCTTTTCTCGGAATAGATTCGAAATACCTGATTCAATACGTTTCCCTCCATACTCTTATGCGAGCCGCGCGCCGTCCAGCAGCGCGATCACCGCGTTGGATACCCGAAACCCCCGCTCCGTCAGGGCAAGCCCCTGCGGCGTGCGCCGCGCAAGGCCGTGCGATACCAAATCGTCCGCCATGGCGCGAATTCTGTTCAGGTCATAATATGTTTGCAGCTTAATAAAGTCGATGCCCCGGCTCAGCCGGAGCGAGGTCACAATATGCTCATAGGCCCGTTCGGCCGCGTCAATCTCGCCGCAGTCGATCACGCCGGCTTTTCCCGCGATATATGCATCCGTATCAGGCGCGACCGACATGCGCCGGGCCCGTATATACGAATGCGCGGCGGGACCCAGGCCTAAATAGGGTTTTCCCGTCCAGTATTTCAGATTGTGCCGGCACTCGCAGCCGGGCTTTGCAAAATTGGATATCTCATAGTGCAGCATTCCGGCGCTGCGCGCGCGTTCGCACAGCACGCCGTACATCCGCTCCTCCAGCTCCTCGTCCGGAAACTCGTACTCGCCCGCGCGACGGCAGAGCGGCGTGCCCGGCTCGATCTTCAGCGAATAGGCGGACAGGTGATCTGGACCCAGGGCGAGAACCGCATGCAGGGTGGATTCCCAAACGGCGAGCTGCGCCTCGCCATCGCCGCGCTGATACGGCAGCCCGAACATCAGGTCCAGATTCAGACGCGCAATGCCCGATTTGCGAACGGCCTCCACCGCTTCTGCAACCGTATCCGCCGAATGAATCCTTCCAAGCAGGCGGAGCTGGACGTCGTCCATGCTCTGCGCGCCCAGACTGATTCGGTTGACGCCGTTTGCAGCAAGTAGCGCCGCAAGCTGCGGCGATATGGACTCCGGGTTCGCTTCCACCGTGATCTCACAGTCCGCAGCGAACGTCAAGCGGCTGTATGCCGTCTGCAAAATATCCGAAAGGCGCGCGCCGAGGACCGTCGGCGTTCCGCCGCCGACAAAGACGCTGTCAAAACAATAGTCGCCGTACAGCGCGGCGGCCATGCAAATATCCCTTTGCATGGCCGCGGCGAAGCGGTCCAGCGCTTCGTCGTCAAAGCCGGGACGGGAATAAAAGTCGCAGTACGCGCACTTGCTGCGACAAAACGGAACGTGCAGATACAGGCCCGCGCGCTCGGCTTCCACACCGCTACACATCCAGCTTCAGCACGCTCATAAATGCCTCGAGCGGCACTTCTACCGAACCGAACTGACGCATCCGCTTTTTACCCTCTTTCTGTTTTTCCAGAAGTTTTTTCTTGCGCGTAATGTCGCCGCCGTAACACTTTGCCAGCACGTCCTTGCGCATGGCCTTGACCGTTTCGCGCGCGATGATCTTCCCGCCGATCGCCGCCTGAACCGGGATCTCAAACAGCTGGCGCGGAATGTTTTCCTTGAGATTCTCCACCATCTTGCGCGCCTTGGCGTAAGCCCTGTCTGCATGCAGGATAAAGGAGAGCGCGTCGATCAGTTCGCCGTTGAGCAGAATATCCAGCTTGACAAGGTTGCTCTTACGGTAGCCGATAAACTCATAGTCCAGCGACGCGTAGCCGCGCGTGCGGGATTTGAGGCTGTCAAAAAAGTCGTAGATAATCTCGTTGAGCGGCATTTCGTAGTGGATTTTGGTGCGGTTTTCGTCGATATACGACATGTCGACAAACACGCCGCGCCGCTGCTGGCACAGCTCCATCACTGCGCCCACATATTCGGAGGGGGTAAAGATAAAGGCGTTGACGATCGGCTCCTCGGCATACTCGATCGTCGCGGGCGACGGATAGTTTGTCGGGTTGTCGATCGAGATCATCTCGCCGGAGGTAAGCTTTATGTTATAAATGACAGACGGCGCCGTCGTCACAAGATCAATATTGAATTCACGCTCAATACGCTCCTGCAGGATCTCCATGTGCAACAGACCCAGAAAGCCACAGCGGAAACCGAAACCCAGCGCGGCGGATGTCTCCGCTTCAAACGTGAAGGCCGCGTCGTTTAGCTGCAGTTTTTCCAGCGCGTCGCGCAAGTCGGGATAACGCGCGCCGTCAGCCGGGTAGACGCCGCAGTAGACCATCGGCTTGACCTTTTTATAGCCCGGCAGCGGTTCCGGGGCAGGCCGCTCTTTCAGCGTAACCGTATCGCCCACGCGCGTATCGCGCACGTTTTTGATACTTGCCGTGATATACCCGCCCTCGCCCGCCTGCAAAGCGTCCGACCGTTCCAGGCCGATCGGACGCAGATAACCGACCTCGACAACGTCGAACTCGGCGCCGGTCGCCATCATACGGATGGTCTGCCCCGCCTGCAGTCGGCCGTCGAACACGCGGACGTACACGATTACGCCGCGGTAACTGTCATAGAACGAATCGAATATAAGCGCTTTGAGCGGCTT
>USJY01000159.1 GCA_900555065.1 uncultured Eubacteriales bacterium | reverse complement strand
GAACTTCTGCATTTTCCGCTGAAAGCCGGAGGATGGGCAGCCGTCGAGCGGCAAAATATCCAACATGAGGCCGTGATTGATGTCCAGGTCCTCCTGGTAGGATTTTATATAAGTAGTGCTGTTATCATGCACCGTCGCAAACAGGTTCCGCGTGTTGACGGCTTTGCTGGAACGCTGGTATGAATACCTGGAAGTGTCCGCCTCCTCGTTCCAGATCCGGCCGAGCTTTTCATAGTCTTCCCGCGGCATGAATATGTCCACATCGTCGTCCCACGGAATGAAGCCGCCGTGGCGAAGCGCGCCGATGCAGCACCCGCCGCAGAAGTAAAACAGCAGCCCGTTGCGGTCGCAGATATCTTTAAAATAAAGAAGCAGGTCCAATCCCTTGAGCTGGAGCTGCCGCAGCAGCTGCCGATCCATAGAGACGGTCTGCATTTCCTGTTTCGCGCGCATAAATCCATAGACCCTTTCTGTTTTCCAAATATCCCGGCCAGCAAGCCGCAGCCATAGGCTGCATGGATGCGTATGTGTGCATGCAGCAACCACGCGTTGCCTGCGCCGCGCCTCTCTGTTTTCGCCTTGGGTTGTCCAGCAGCCGTACATGCGGGTTTTCGCGCATGTACTCCCGTATCGTTTCCGCCGCATGATCCTGCGCCGCGCCGTCCGCAAACAAGAGCTCCGGATTGGACGTTGAACGATTCTGCCGCGCAATAGACTACGATCTGGCGGTAAATACCGCTGTTTCTTGCAAACAGGTATGATGACCGAAACGGTCGGTTGTTCGGGTTTTGGTTGCATGGACGCCTGCTACCTTTGCGTTAAATTGGCAGAACAGGTCATTTTACGTTTTATTATATCGGAAATATCCCTGAAATGCAACCGGAAAGGTCCGGTACCGTATATATCTTTTTAATAATATATCCTTTTTCACACTGAATTTTATGAAATTGAAAATATTGTCTGAATCTTTTTGCGTCAGGCGTCGCCCCAGAATAACACAAGAGCCGGTTTTTCCGCTTCACGGAAAACCGGCTCTTAGTATATAGAAAAATACAGGAGGGCAATAATCAACGCGCCGCGCGCCAAAAACAACTTGACGCCGCGCAAGGGGGGGGATTTTGGAGCGAGTGCAGGCAGGCGGGGCCAGCGTTTCCAGAGGATGCTGCCGCATCGGTTCAGGATATTCCGTTTCGGCTTCCGGTGATGGAGAACTCGACCCATTCTGCAATATTTGTCGCATGGTCGGCAATGCGCTCCAGGTATTTGGCAATCATGAGCACGTCCAGCGCAAACGCCGCCCGCGTCGGCGTCTGGGTCAGAATCGAAGCGACGTCGGCACGCACCTGGCAAAACAGGTCGTCTACCACGTCGTCATACTTGATCACGCGGTCTGCAAGGGCGAGGTCGCCTTTGACAAACGCCTCCACACTCTCGTTTACCATACGGATGCTCTCAACGGCCATAGCGCCGATATGCTGCACGCTCTTCGCCTGCGACGCCTCCATGAACAGGGAGATTTCTGCGATGTCCGTCGCCTGGTCTCCGATGCGTTCCATGTCGGTTATCATTTTCAGCGCCGAGGAGATCTGTCGCAGATCCCGTGCGACAGGCTGCTGGTGCAGCAGCAGGCGCATACACATATTTTCAATTACCCGCTCTTTCTGGTCTATCTGTTCATCCAGTTCAATCGCCTGTTTAGACAGGGCGGGGTCGGCTTTGAGCAGGCCGTTTACCGCGCTCGCGATCGCCTGTTCACAGAGCGTGCCCATAGCCGTCAGTTCACTGTGCATCATCTGCATCTGGGTTGTAAATTGATCTCGCATTATCCAAACCTCCCGGTGATATAGTCTTCCGTCCGCTTGTCGGCGGGGAGATTGAAAAGCTTATCGGTCGGCGCATATTCGATCACTTCTCCGAGCAGGAAGAAAGCGGTCTTATCCGATATGCGCAGCGCCTGTTGCATATTATGCGTCACGATAACGATGGTATACGACTGTTTTAGGCTGGACATGAGGTCTTCGATTTTCATGGTCGAAATCGGGTCAAGCGCGCTTGTAGGTTCGTCCATCAGAAGCACGGTTGGCTTGACCGCGAGCGCGCGCGCAATGCACAGGCGCTGCTGCTGGCCGCCTGAAAGGCCGAGCGCGTCTTTTTTGAGCCGGTCCTTGACCTCGTCCCAAATAGCCGCAGCCCGGAGCGACTCTTCGACGATCTCGTTGAGCTTGGCGCGGGAACGGATCCCGTGCGTGATGGGGCCGTATGCGATATTGTCGTATATGCTCATGGGGAAGGGGTTGGGCTTTTGGAAGACCATACCCACCTGCTTACGCAGGAGATTTACGTCAAAATCCTTATATATATCCACGCCGTCAAGCGTGACCGTACCGGTGATCCGGCAGCCTTCCACCAGGTCGTTCATGCGGTTGAGGGTCTTGAGCAGGGTGGACTTGCCGCAGCCGGACGGCCCGATGAACGCGACGACTTCATGCTCCGGTATGGACAGGTTTACGGATTTGAGCGCCTGAAAATTTCCGTAAAACAGGTCCAGGTTCTGTATTTCAATCTTATTCATTTTTCGCTTCTCCTTCCGATCCGTTTTGCCAGCGCTGCGGATAGCCAGTTAATGCCGATTACAATGACGAGCAGTACGACGGCTGTGGCATAGGTTTCATTGATGTACAAGCCTTCGTTGGAAAGAGCGTACATATGCACCGACAGCGTCCGCGTCGAATCAAACAGGAAATCGCTTCCGGACGGGATTTCCGCAACGGTGCCCGCCGTATAGATCAAAGCGGCGGATTCACCGACAATACGGCCGATTGCGAGAATGACGCCGGCCAGAATGCCGGGCATGGCGGCCGGCAGCACAATCCGGAACACGGTCCGAAGCCGGCCTGCGCCCAAGCCGAAACTGCCCTCGCGATAAGAGTCGGGTACGGATAGCATCGCCTCTTCAGAGGTGCGCATAATCAGGGGCAATATCATCAGCGAAATGGTGCATGCGCCGGAGATCAGGGAGTACTCCCAATGGAGCGCAGTGACGAAAAAGAGCATGCCGAACAGGCCGTAGACGATGGAGGGGATGCCCGCAAGGGTTTCAGCCGCCAGACGCACTGCCTTGACAAGCCGGTTGCCGCGCCGTGCATATTCGCTGAGGAATATGGCGGAAAACAGGCCGAGGGGGACTGCGATGAGCAGCGCCAGCACCGTCATGAGAACCGTGTTGACCAGCGCGGGCATGAGCGAGACGTTTTCGCTGTTGTAGTTCCAGGCGAACAGGCTGGGCTTGATATGCGGCACGCCCTTGACCAGGATATACCCGATCAGAAATACGATTGTGCCGATGGTCAGGATGGCGGCGAGCCAGACCAGCACGCGCAGTACGAGGGAAAGGGGGGATCGCTTCCAGGCGCGCAGCGCCGTTTTTATAGAAGTCCGTTTTCTGTCCTTCATTGCGCGCGCCTCCTTTTCAAAAGGGAGAACAGAAGGTTGATCAGCAAAATAAACACAAAGAGAACCACCGCCGTAGCGATCAGCGCGCCGCGGTGCAGGTCGGCCGCATAGCCCATTTCCAGTACGATATTGGCCGTCATGGTCCGCACGCCCTGCAAGAGGCTGTCGGGAATGACGGCCTGGTTGCCCGCGACCATAACAACGGCCATTGTCTCGCCGACGGCGCGGCCGACGCCCAGCACAATGCTCGACATGATCCCGGACTTTGCCGCGGGAAGCACAGCGAAGAATACGCTGCGTTCATGGCTGGCGCCGAGGGCGCGCCCGGCCTCATAGTAGCTGTCCGGCACGGCGCGGATCGACGCTTCGCTTACGCTGATGATGGTGGGCAGTATCATTATTCCAAGCAGGATGGACGCCGCCAGCAGGCTTTTGCCGCGCGCGCCCGCGAAGACGTCGCGGATCATTGGCACAATAACCACCAGTCCGAAGAAGCCGTACACCACGGAGGGGATGCCGGCGAGCAGGTTCACGGCGGGCTTGAGGACGCGGTATATTTTAGGGGGACAGAACTTCGCCATGAAGACCGCCGTCAGCACACCGATGGGAACGCCGATGATGATTGCGCCGGCCGTGACGTACAAGCTGCCCAGGATCATGGGGAAAATGCCGTATATTCCGTTTGAGGGCCGCCAGGTCTTGCCCAATAGGAAGTCGAAGATGCCAATTTCCGACATGGCGGGAATCCCGTTTGCAAACAGAAAAATACTGATGGTCAATACCGCAAGGATGGACACGCAGGCGGCGACAAGAAATACCACGCGCATGGCGGACTCTTTGAATGTTTTCATTGTATTTTAACC
>USJY01000158.1 GCA_900555065.1 uncultured Eubacteriales bacterium | reverse complement strand
CGATCTCTTTGTCGGCGCCGACGTCATGTTCGATATCGACGACAAGGACCACATCAAGCTGAAATGCGGAACCAGCCATTTCACGCTGCTCGGTCTGGCCGCCGCGGATTTTCCGGCAGCGGAGCAGTTCGAGGCGAAGCGGGAGATCCGGGTCAAGGAGGGAGAATTCAAGAAAATGGTCGCTTCGATCGCCTATGCGGTCAGCGCCGATGATTCCCGCAAGGTTCTGACCGGCGTGCTGCTGAGTGCCCGCGAGTCGACGATCACGCTGGTGGCGACCGACGGCAAGCGGCTGGCCATGCAGGAGAAAACGCCGGAATCGATCACCGGCGGCGACGGCGATGCGATCATTCCGCTGAAAGCGGCGCAGGAGACGCGCCGCCTGCTGGACGGCGGACCTGTCCATGCGCTCCACCTGGCCGATCACCGCGTCGAGGTCAGTCGGCAGTCCCAGCAGATTCTGCGTCAACGCATAGTCCTCAAGATTATACATGGAATCCGCAATGGATTTCAGGTTATTCAAATACGTGTATTTCGCAGCCGCAAGCGCCTGCTCGGAAAACTCGCCGCGCTGCACAGCTTCAAGCTGGCGGTCGATTTCCTCACGCGCTACGCCGATATTCTCCGGCAAAACGCCGGAATAGACGATCATGATCCGCTTGAGCTTATCCAGACGCGCTGAACAGTAGTAGCAGAGCGACAGCTTCTCCCGCACATTCAAAAACAGCATGCTGTGCGGGCTTGCGCCGAACAGGATCAGAAACAGCGTACAGGCGGTAAAATCGACATCATCCGCGTCAAGCCGGTAACCGAGCGACAACTTCGCCTGCTCAACCTGGAACGACTCGGTATACTCGCGCACGCCGCCGCGCGGCTCGATATGGGTTGTTTGAACCTGCACGGGCCGGCGGTCCGACGCAAAAGCGTCCGCCATGAGCTCGGCGACGCGCTGCTGCGAGAACGCGCCGATTGCAAAAATTTCAAATACGGCGCTCTGCAGCGCGCTTTTGTAGAACGCGAACAGAGACGACGGCGTTATCTTTTCAATCTCCTGCCGTGTACCATACTCGCAGACTTCAAACGGCTGGCCTTTCGCCATCAGTTCGCCGCAGCGGTGTACGGCGTAGGACGTCTTTTCATTGCTGCGCGCGGCGAGCAAGTCCTGCAGGTTCCGCTTTTCCGAATCCACAATATCGGCGCGGAAAGCTTCGCCGTCCAGCAGCGGCTGAAACAGAATCTCCTTTAAAAAGGTCACGGCGTCCTCCGTAAGCGATGGCGAGCCGGGTATAAACCTCCCGTCGACAAAATCCATAAAAAAGCTGATGATGTGCGCCTCGCCCTTTTTGCGGATCTGCACATCGAAACGCGCGCCGTACAGCTCTTCCAAGCGGCGGTTCACAGCTTCGATCCCCGGGTACGCCGCGCTCCCGCGTTTTAGGACAAACGCAAGCAGGGACGCGTTGGAAGCGGCTTCTGCGCTCAGCGGATGAATGATGCTGACCGACAGATAATTCGTTTTGAACTTATCGACCGGCAGGGCATTTACATAGACTGCCGGCGCGATTTCCACATGGTTCAAGGCACAACCTCCGTTTCTCAGGTTATATATCTTATAATATACTCTTTCTGCCAGAAAAAGTCAATTCATTCCCGAATCTTTCCGGCTATGACTGCGAATCATAGACAATTTCCACAGTATGTCTGCGCCCGTCCAGCGGAACGGAATCGGCGCGGAGCCCGTCAACATACATGGAACCCGCCTCCCCGCGCTTCGCCTGTACCGCAAGCTCAGTGCCGCGCAGCGAGGCTGTAAAGGAAAAGGAGTCCCACGCCGCGGGCGGTTTCGGGCTGATATAGACGCGGTTCCCCTCCGTCTTCACGCCGAGCAACTCTTCGAGCACAATGCGGAAATACCAGCCCGCAGCGCCCGTATACCAACTCCAGCCGCCGCGCCCGAGAAACGCCGGAGTGGCGTATACGTCGCCTGAAAGCACGTACGGCTCGTTGCGGTAGGGGCTCGGCCCGGAATCGCCGTATTTACGCAGAGGGTTGAGCAGATCCAGTATTTCATAGCCAAGCCCGGCCCGGCCCGACTGATAACACGCAAACGCTGCGAAGCAGGCGCCGTGGGTATACTGCCCGCCATTTTCCCGCACCCCTTCCACATAGCCGTTGATATAGCCGGGGTTGTTCGAGCCCTTGATAAAGGGCGGCGTAAACAACTTGACCAGACGGCAGTTCCGGTCAAGCAAATACTGTTCCAGCGCCTGTATGGACGCCGCCGTACGGTCAGGCCGGAACACGCCGCACAGGGCGGCGAAGGACTGCGGGAGCAGGTCGATTTTGCACTCGTCCGACTCCGCGCCGCCCATGACGTTTCCGTTATCATAGTACCCGCGCCGGTACCATTTGCCGTCCCAGGCGTGCTGTTCCACAGCCTCTATCAGCTTGCGTTTGTGCGAAAGCAGATACGTGTAGGTCTCGCCGTCCGCAAGAAGGCGGCACACGGGAAGGAACTCGTTGATCACGTAAACGGCGAACATGGACAGCCAAACGCTCTCGCCCACGCCCCGGATGCCGACGCTGGAATAACCGTCGTTCCAGTCGCCGCCGCCGAAGAGCAGCAGCCCGTGCTTTCCGTAGCGCAGTCCGCAGCGGAATGTGCGGACACAGTGCTGGTACACCGTTTCCCACAGCGAGCCGTAGTCCGGCTGGCTGTAGCGCTCTGTCTCGTGTTTTTCAAGCACAGGCGCTTTCAGGTAGGGCAGAACGCGCTGCAGGATACGGCCGTCCCCCGTCTTTTTCACATACTCTGCAGCGGCAAGCGGCAGCCAGAGCAGATCGTCGGAACAGCGCGTGCGAACGCCTTTGTCCCGCCGGCCGCGGCCTGGGACGTGATGCCACCAGTGCATTACATCGCCTTCTTCAAACTGGTGCAGACAGGAGCGGATCAGCTGACGTCGGAGATAGGACGGGTCGACCGCGCTGACCGACATGGCGTCCTGAAGCTGGTCTCGAAACCCATACGCGCCCGACGACTGGTAAAAGGCTGTGCGCGCCGTGATACGCGACTGGATCGCCTGATAATACAGGAAGGTGTTGACAAATTCGTCGAACGCACTGTCCGGCGTATGCACCTGAAGCGGCGCATACGCTTTACTCTGCGGCAGCGTCTGACGGTCGAACCATTCGCGGACGCGCCAGATATCGACGCGTTCGGCGGCCTGACGTGCGCTTTCCCGGCCCGGACCGAAGCCAAGGACGAAAACTGTACGCTCCTTTCCGCCCGCAGGAACGGCAAGGCGCTTCATACAGTACATAAAGGGTTCTTCGCCGGAAACCATGCGACGATCGTCCTCATAATCGCCGCACAGGAAAGCCAGTTTGTTCATACCCATCGCGTCCGCTTTGAAACCAGTCAGGTAGACGACTCCCGTACCATATTCGATGTGATAGGGATTGCGCGCGTACAGGACCCCGTCCTGCTCCTCGATACGGAGCATACGGTCGTCCTTGTGAAACGTTTGCCCGAGCACCAGGTCCACACCGTAACAGAACATCGCCTCCGCCGGTACGTCCGCGCAGTTTTCCGCTTCGATACAGATGGTTTTACACTGCTCTGCGGCCGGGACAAACACTGTTGTGCGGACCCGGATATCCCCCGCCATACAGACGTATTCCGCATAACCTCTGTAAAACGTGGCCGCCGCGCCGGCAATTATATCATATATTTCCCCGTTGTATTTCATATACAGCTTTTCGCCGTAGTTATCCGATACGGCGTCATTATACCAGGGCGTGATCCTGAACTGGCTCGCATTGAGCGCATAGGTGTAGCCGAGCGAAGAATCGGACACGACTGTACCAAAGCGGTAATTGGACAGGATATTGCACCAGGGCGGACGCGTTGGAAACGCCTGCTTATCCACAACGGCAAACCCGTTTTCTATAAAGCCGCCGCAGACTGTCGGATACCGAATCTGCAGGCCGGTTTCAGCCGCCGGGGCAGGGTCGGCACATACGGGCCGGCAGTCCCGCTCCGGACGCGCAGGATCCCGGTCACGCTTATAGTCCACTACATAGGCGCTTGCGGTATAGAACAGGTCCGCGTCCTCTTTTGACTGCAGGTTGCACAAGATGATTCCTCCCCGTGCAGCCGCATATTTTTCCAGCCCGTACTGACGCAGTACTTCCATTAGCCCTGCGTAAATCGGGCGGTCATACTGGCCGCCTTCTTCGTACAGCACTACTAGTTCGCACACGATATTTTTGAGTTTCAGCAGGTGGAACACTTTTATATACGGCACAATTTTGGGCACGTCCTCCACCTCGTAAACGCGCACGAGCAGAATGGGGTCGTCGCCCGACACGCCGTATTTCCACAAATCGGCCTGCGTTTTATCGCAGGGGGCCGCACGGTCCACGGGCGTCTGT
>USJY01000157.1 GCA_900555065.1 uncultured Eubacteriales bacterium | reverse complement strand
AATCGGAAGTGCGATCGCGTTTTTTTAGCGCCTGGTATGTAAACAGGTAACGTACCCGCCTGGGACAAAAAAGCTTTGCAGAGGCGTCCAGCCGTCCTCCGATACTCTTCAGGACGCGGCCGCGTCTGTTCCGAGGTTTTCGCCGCAAGTTCCTGCATCCTGCATGAGGGCGCGGAACCCCCGCGTTTTCCGTATCCCCTGTATACAACCCGCCGACGAGCGGGCGCGCGCAACATTTTACAAGCCCCATAAGCGCATGCCGGGGGCCGTCTTATACGCTGCCGTTTTAACGCGCAAACCGGCGGCCCGCCGTTTTTTTTTGCATCGTATCGCTGCAGTGCCCGTACGTTTTTCACAGCGCGCCCTGCGCCTGCAGCAGCTCCGCCGTCTTTGCCATGGGCAGGCCGACGACACAGAAGTAGTCGCCCTCTATGCCCTGGATAAACGCCCGCGCCGCGCCCTGCACGCCGTATCCGCCCGCCTTGTCAAAAGGCTCGCCCGTCGCGATATACGCGTCTATCTGCGCGTCCGTCAGCGGCAAAAACGTCACGTCTGCGCGTACGCAAGCCGAAAGCAGGCCGCGCGGCCCGCAGACGGCGACGCCGGTATAGACGCTGTGCGTCCTGCCGGAAAGGTCGCGGAGCATACGTCGCGCGTCCATCACGCCGCGCGGCTTGCCGAATACTTCGCCGCCGAGGGCCACGACCGTATCCGCGCCGACTACGACTGCGGACGTATCCGCACCGGCGACCGCCTGCGCCTTGGCGACTGCAAGGCGTTCGGCGCGCGCGGCGGGCCCGCCGTCAAGCGCGGCCGCAATCCGCGCCTCGTCCACGTCGGCCGCGCGAACGGAAAAAGGAACCCCGAAACTGCGAAAAAGCTCCGCCCTGCGGGGCGAAGCCGAAGCGAGCACAATCATCTTCCCCGGTACACCGTCCCGTACAGGACCATGGAGACGATGATGCAGATGATGACGGCGACGTTAAGGGTCAGCCCTACGCCGAAACTGAGCGTAAACACGCCCAGGTCCACCGTCAGCGGCGAGGAGAGCCCGATACCAAAGGTCTGGCCGTAGGACAGCCAGCTCAAAAACGAAACGTCCCGCGTCAGCTCCGAAATCAGTCCGCCGACCACAATGGCGCTGAGCAGGAATATAAAGAACATGAGGGTATTTCTGCCGTTTTTCATCCGCTTTCTCCTTTTTAACGGCCTGTTGAGCCGAACCCGCCCGCGCCGCGCGCCGTGTCCGTCGTCCGTTCGACCTCTTCAACCGCATAGCGCGGAAGCTCCAGCATCACCAGCTGCGCTATGCGGTCCAGCGGCTGGATGGTATACGCCGCGTCGGACACGTTGCACAGGCCCACGCGCACTTCGCCGCGGTAGTCGCTGTCGATTACGCCGACGCCGTTGGCCGGCGTGATTCCATGCCTGCACGCAAGGCCGCTGCGCGCAAATACGAATACGGCGTGGCCGTGCGGAATCTCCAGCACAAGCCCCGTCGGAATCTGCACGAGCCCGCCCGGCGCGACCGTCACCGGCTCGCGGATAAAGGCGCACACGTCAAACCCGGCCGCGCCCTCCGTAGCGAGCGCCGGCATAGGCGGCAGGCTGCCGTCCTCCGCGCGCAGCCGCAGGATTTTCAGGGTGAGGCCCGCGTCGGCCTTTGCCGCATCCACTAGCGCTGCCCGCCTTCGCGCTGCATGTCGTTGAGCTGTTTATTCAGCTTGTCAAGCTCAGCCTGTACCCTGTCGCGCTCATTGGCGGCTTTAATCGCGTCGTCTATATAGGGCCGGATCTGGTTGCGCATATTTTCCACGGCGACCTTGTTCTTTTCATACTCGTCGCAAAACTCCATAGCCGCCAGCACTGCGGCCATGGCGAGCGTCACCCGCGTCCCCATCTTCAGGTAGGTCGTCACCTTCTCGTCGACCATGGAGGCCAGCTTCAGCATGTAGCCGCGGTCCTCGTCCGTCTGAATCGTCACTTCTATGCCTGCGATGGAAAGATTCATATCCCTTTGCGATGCCATACCGTTACTCCCTTCTTCTCTCTCTGTAACAAAACCGGGGTATATAACAAATTATACGGGCATTTGACAAAAAGTTAAAGGGGTAAACGTAAAATTCCGGAAATTTTTTTATTGACTTGCCCGCGCCGCCGATATATATTATGGTATAATGTACTTAATCTTTAATACAGGATATGGTGATATGCGATGAATCAGGTGCGAAAACTGGTGGTCAAGGTGGGCACCTCCACCCTGACCCACGAGAACGGGCGGCTGAATCTGCTGCACATCGACAAGCTTGTGCGGGCCATCGCCGACGTGTCCGGGACCGGCGTGCATACGCTGCTTGTCTCCTCCGGCGCCATTGCGGTGGGCGTGTCGAGCCTCGGGCTTGAAAAGCGGCCGACCGATATACCCGGCAGGCAGGCCACCGCCGCCGTCGGCCAGACCAGGCTGATGCATGTGTACGAAAAGATGTTCGACGAGTACGGCTACCGCGTCGGACAGATCCTGCTCTCGCACGACGTGCTCGACAAACCCGACTGGCTCTTCAACGTGCAGAACACGGTGAACCGCCTGTTCGAATACAATGTCATACCGATTGCAAACGAGAACGACACCGTCGCCGTTGACGATATCAAAATCGAAAACGATACGCTTTCGGCCACAGTCGCGGTAATTACAAAGGCCGACCTACTCGTCCTGTTCTCCGATATCGACGGTCTGTACGACCGCGACCCGCATCTGCCGGGCGCCACCCTGATTCAGCGGGTGGACAGAATCACCGACGATATCCGCGCCATGGCGGGCGGGCGCGGCACTGAGCGCGGCACAGGCGGAATGCAGACCAAGCTCAAAGCTGCAGAAATTGCGAACAAGGCGGGCATTCCCATGATCCTGGCCAACGGGAACAGGCCGGAGTGCCTTTACGAGATTTTAGAGGGGAAAAACCCGGGCACAATATTTTTACCCTGAACGGGAATAGGTGGGGGGACCAATCATGGACACAATCGTCAAGCAGCTGGAAGCGATGTGCGGCAAAGCCCGCGCCGCTTCCGATATCCTCGCCACGGCGGGGACCAGAAAAAAGAACCAGACGCTGCGGAAAATTGCGCAGAAGCTCGATGAGAGCCGGCAACTGATTTTTGCCGAAAACGCTAAAGACCTTGAAGAGGGAAGGAAAAACGGCATGAGCGCCTCCCTGCTCGACCGGCTCGCCATCACCGGCAAGGTAGTTGACGGGCTGATGGAAAGCGCCCTGCAGATCGCGGACATGGATGACCCTGTCGGAGAAGAGCTCAGCCGGTCCGTACGCCCAAACGGGCTTGTCGTGCAGAAGGTGCGCGTGCCTTTCGGCGTAATCGGGATTATCTATGAGGCGCGGCCCAATGTCACCGTCGATTCGGCGCTGCTCTGCCTCAAGTCGTCAAACGCCGTTATTCTGCGCGGCGGCCGTGAGGCGATACGTTCCAATCAATGCTTAGCCTCGCTCATGCGCGACGTTCTGGCCGAACAGGGCCTGGACCCTGAAGCCGTACAACTCGTTACCGATACCACCCGCGATTCCGCAACGGCCATGATGCGGCTGAAGGGGAAGATCGACCTGCTCATCCCGCGCGGCGGAAAGGCTGATTCCGAGAGGCGGCGCGGGGCTGATTGCGACGGTGGTCAAGAACGCAACAGTTCCGGTGATTGAGACGGGCGTGGGCAACTGTCACGTGTATGTAGACGGCGCGGCCGACCGCGATATGGCGGCGGCGGTCGTATTCAATGCGAAAACTTCGCGGCCTTCGGTCTGCAATGCGGCTGAAACCATGCTCGTGGACCAGGCGATCGCGCCGGCGTTCCTGCCCGGTATATGCCAGCTGCTGGACGCGGGCGGCGTGATCCTGCGCGGCTGCGAGCGAACGCGCGCCATTGTGCCCGCCGTCCTGCCCGCGACGGAAGAGGATTTCTACACCGAATACAACGACTTGATCATGGCGGTGAAAGTGGTCGACGGCGTGGACGGTGCGATCGGCCACATCAACAAGTACGGCAGCCAGCACAGCGAGGCCATAATTACGCAGGACGCGGCGGCGGCGGAGCGGTTTATGAACCTAGTGGACGCGGCGGCCGTCTATGTCAACGCCTCTACGCGTTTTACCGATGGGTTCGAGTTCGGCCTCGGCGCGGAAATCGGCATTTCGACCCAAAAACTGCATGCGCGCGGGCCGATGGGGCTGAAAGAGCTTACGACTTATAAATACAAGGTCTACGGCGAAGGACAGATCCGCTGACGGGTTCGGTCCGGGTTAAATGTTTCGGCTCTGAAAAACAGATGCCGGCCAGGCGCTTGACAGCGGGGCCGACATCATCTATACTGTGTTTTGCACCGCTGGGCGAAGTAACCGCCCGGCGGCATATGCGGGCGTGGCGGAATTGGCAGACGCGCCAGACTTAGGA
>USJY01000156.1 GCA_900555065.1 uncultured Eubacteriales bacterium | reverse complement strand
GGCCGGCCGCGCCGGCGGGCGCGCGGCGGGACCGGATTACGTCTGCGCCGGGCTGTCCGCCGCCCCGTCCGGACGGTAAAGGCTGAGCTGGTTGTTCTGGTCGCACAGCCCAAGAAAGACCTCTTTTTCGCTCTGAAACCCCTGCGCCTGCAGCTGCGTTTGAAGCCACTGCTCATCAAGGCCTTTCCTGTGCAGGTTGTCCGCAAGCACACGGCCGTCCATAATCAGCTCGGTAAAAATATGCGCGGGCGGCGGCGACAGATTCAGGTCGTCCGGCGTCGCGGGCCGCTGTCCGCTTACGGGCAGAATGGTCAGCTTGCCGTTGTATTCAAATACGGCCGTCTGTATGGCGCTCAAGTCGAAATACCCGGCCTGCCGGCACAGCAGCAGAAATTCGCTTAAGTCCAGCTTCGCCTTTTTCATATTCTTCCGATAGAGCTTGCCTTCATGCAGAAGTATCGTGGGCGTGCCGTTTACGAATTTGCGCGTTCTGGGGAATTTATTCGTAAGCAGGCGAAGGAGAAAGGATACAAGGCCGTACACGATCATAGCCGTCAATGGCTGGACCGGGTTTTCCAGCTCGGTCGCAAGCTCGGCGGCAATGGATCCGATCGTGATTCCGGTAATATAGTCGAACAGGTCGAGCTGCCCGATCTGCTTATGGCCCATCAGTTTCGCCAGCACGAACAGGATTACAATGGAGAGCAGGGACGTAAGTATAATTTGAAGCGGCTCCATTTTTTATCACCTCTGTATCAGTATGGCGCAAACGTATGCGTTTTAAACAAAAAAGTACTGCGGACCCGCTGTATGGATCCCAAACCGGATCTTCCGCGCTACCGTCCGGCAATACGGGATGCGCGCGGCGGGACAGCGTCGCCAAGTTTTAAGTTCCGGCGCGCAAAAGCGCGCGCGGCGGCACCTTTCCGCGCGGATGGAGCCTGGCCCGGCGCGTTTTACAGAATTGCGCACAGACGCGCGGGCTTACGCCCCCGCGGGGATACGGCCCATACTGCGCGCAGCGCGCCGCTGTAGCCGGGCGCGCACAGGATACGGGCCATCCCGTGCGCGGCGCGCAGCCGGCCGCGGCCGCGGCGGCTGCCGGTTTTTGCCGGATATAAGCGCGAAGCGTTGCGCCGGCGCGAAAAAAGAGCTATAATAGGAATAACTCTTTGTAACGGAGGCCGCCTTCATGTACATTGCCGACCTGCATATCCATTCCCGTTTTTCCCGGGCTACGAGCCGCGACTGCGACGCGCCGCATCTGGACTGGTGGGCCCGGCGCAAGGGAATCGCGCTGTTGGGAACGGGCGACTTTACGCATCCCGCCTGGCGCGCCGAGCTCAAGGAACAGCTCGTTCCCGCGGAGGCGGGGTTGTACGTCCTGCGCGAACAGCTGCGCCTGCCCGGCATTGCGCCCGGCGTTGCGCCGCGGTTTGTTGTCACGGGCGAGATCAGCTCAATCTACAAGCGCGGCGGCAGGACGCGCAAGGTCCACAACCTGATTCTTCTGCCGTCGCTTGAGGCGGCGGACGAGCTTTCCGCACGCCTGGAAGCGATCGGGAACATTCGCTCGGACGGACGGCCCATCCTGGGCCTGGACAGCCGCGACCTGCTGGAACTGACGCTGGAGACCTGTCCGGAAGCCGAGCTCATCCCCGCGCATATCTGGACGCCCCATTTCGCCATGTTCGGCGCTTTTTCCGGGTTCGACAGCATCGAAGCGTGCTTTGGCGATCTGACGCCGCACATCCACGCTGTGGAAACCGGCCTGTCTTCCGACCCGCCTATGAATTGGCGGGTGAGCGCGCTGGACGGACTGACCCTCGTTTCGCATTCCGACGCGCATTCCCCTTCCAAGCTCGGCCGGGAGGCGAATCTGCTGGACGCCGAGCTTTCCTATCCCGCCCTTTTGAACGCCCTTCGCACCGGCGCGGGCGTGGCCGGTACCATCGAGTTCTTTCCGGAGGAGGGGAAATATCACCTCGACGGGCACCGCGCCTGCGGCGTCTGCCTGACGCCTGCCGAGACGGCGCGGCTGGACGGGCGCTGCCCCGTGTGCGGGAAGAAGCTGACCATCGGCGTGGAGCACCGGGTAGAGGCGCTGGCGGACCGGCCTGCGGGCGTTCGCCCCGCGCACGCCAAGCCCTTTGAAAGCCTGGCTCCGCTGCCTGAAGTCATCGCCGCGTCCACGGGAAGCCCGGCCGCCGGGAAAAAGACGATGGAGCTGTACGAACGCCTGCTGCGCGAGCTGGGCGATGAATTTACCATCCTGAGAACCGCGCCCGAAGCCGATATCGCGCGGACAGCCGGGCCGTGCGTCGCCGAGGGCGTGCGCCGGCTGCGGCTGGGACAGGTGGAGCGCCGCGCGGGGTACGACGGCGAATACGGCGCGATTACTCTGCTTACACCCGCCGAGATCGAACAGTTCAGCGGCCAGCTCGCCCTGTTCGGGATGGAGACTGCGCGGGAAATCAAGCCGCCGGTTCCCCGCGCACGCCGTACGCACCCCGCGCAGCCGGAGTCCGGCCCTGCCGCGACGGCGCACGTACGGCTCAATGCCCGGCAGCAGGACGCGGCGAACGCACAGGCGCGGACGGTTGCGGTCGTCGCGGGACCGGGCACGGGCAAAACCGGGACGCTTGCGGCCCGGATCGCACGCCTTGTGGAGACGGGCGCGAAGCCCTCCGAGATCACGGCCGTCACTTTCACCAACCAGGCCGCGGCGGAAATGCGGCAGCGGCTGGAAAAGCAGCTCGGCGGCAAACGGGCCGTATCCCGCATGACCATCGGCACATTCCACGCCATTTGCCTGAAATTGCTGGGCGACGTGCGCCTTGTCAGCCGTGCCGACGCGCTGACGCTGGCCGAACAGACGCTGCTTGAGAGCGGCAGCAAAGGGAGCGCCGGCAGTTTTTTGCAGGCGGTATCCCGCGTCAAAAACGGCGCCGCGCCGGAACAGGCGGGGCTTGACGCGGACCTTTACAACGCATACTGCGCCCGGCTGCGCGAGCTGGGCGCGCTGGATTTTGACGATCTGCTCACCGAAGCGGCCAGGCTGGACACCACGGGACTTCGCAATTTTACACACCTTCTTGTGGACGAGTTTCAGGACATCAACGACGCGCAGTACGCACTGGTCCGCGCCTGGAGCCGGACGGGCAGAAGCCTGTTCGTCATCGGCGACCCCGACCAGTCGATCTACGGCTTCCGCGGCGCGTCCGGCCGCTGTTTTGCGCGTCTTTTGGAGGACGAGCCCGATACACTGGAAATCCGGCTCGAGGATAACTACCGCTCCACGCCGGAAATCCTGGGCGCGGCCCTGCCCGTGATCAGCCGCAACCCCGGCCCCGACCGCGTCCTTACGCCTCACTGCGGTCCGGGTCCCGCGGTGCGTCTGGTCCGCGCGGCGGACGACTTTGCCGAGGGAATATACATTGCAAAAGAGATCGGCCGCATGAGCGGCGGCGTCGATATGCTGGAGGCGCAGCGGCTCGGATACGAACGGGAGGCGCGCGCCTTTTCGGAAATTGCGGTGCTCTGCCGTACCCACCGCCAGCTGGAGCTGATTGAAAAATGCCTGCGGCACGACGACGTGCCCTGTATCGTAAGCGGCCGCGAACCCTGGCTGGACGAACCTGAAGTGCGCGGCGCGCTCGCTTTTTTGCCGCGCGCAGAGGCAGCGCCTGCCGAGACGGCGCTGCGACTGATCTGGAACTGTCCCGCCGACCTGGCCGAGGCCGCGGCGCGCGCCTGCGCCGAAAACCCCGGCGCGCCGGAAGAGCCGCTGCGGCGGCTTGCTGCGGACAGACCGATCCTGGAAGACTGGCTTATGCGCATGGATCAGTGGCGGGACCGGGCGGCAAAGGAGAAGCCCTGGAAACTGGTCGAGCGCTGGATGGAGGCATACGGGGCCACGTCCGCATTGGAAAAGCTGAAAAATACGGCCGTGTTCCACTCCAGTATGTCGGAGCTGCTGGCGGCGCTTGCGCTCGGCCAGGAGGCCGACGTGCGGCGCGCCGCGGGCCGAGGCTGGGAGGCGGGCGCGGTACGGCTGATGACCCTGCACGGGGCGAAGGGTCTAGAGTTCCCGGCTGTGATCGTCGCCGGCGTCCGGGACGGCGTGCTGCCGCTGCAGAGCCAGGGCCGCGCGTCGGACCCGGAAGAGGAGCGCAGGCTGCTGTTCGTGGGCATGACCCGGGCCCGGGAAGAGCTGATTCTCACTTCGGGCGGAGAGCCTTCGCCCTTTCTCGCGGACCTGCCGGAACGCGTCGTACGCGAGACGATCCGGAAACGGGCCCGCCCGGCCGAACAGCTCAGCCTGTTTTGACGCTTGCGGACGGCTTTTGCAGAATCGGCGGTGAAAGGCTGATGCGTCCCCGGCGCGGCGCAGATGCGCGCAGGGCGGATATTCCGGTTCTCTTAAGCCGTACTTGCGCGGCGACGGAAAGGACTGCCGTACAAGAAATGCCAGG
>USJY01000155.1 GCA_900555065.1 uncultured Eubacteriales bacterium | reverse complement strand
CGGCCAGAATGTCCGCAAATGATTCGGTCGGTCGCAACGGTTTTCGCCCTCCTTGCGTCATGACTTTTTTATGCGGCGCGGTTTCCGATTCCATACTCCGCCGCATGGCGACGCGCGAAACTATATGAAGGCCGTACGCCGCCGGGTTCAGGATTTCTCTACCGTATTTTCAGGGCCAAAGGGCACGAGCCCGGTGCGGTCAAGCACGGCCATGATCGCAGGGATGAGAATCAGCTGCAGGATGATGCCGGGTATCGCGTTGAGAAACGCGCCGGCCAGAAACATTTTCCAGGTGAATCCGGAAAGGCCCAGGACTACCATCTGGACGATTCCCCAGACGGCCCGCCCAGCAATCATGGCAACCAGCATGCTTATGTACACGGACAGCAGGTTTTTCCGGCGGGCATGGAAATACAGAAGGCCGATCACCAGGCCGTACGCCGCCAGCTCAAACGCCATGGAAACGGCGTTTGGCATGGGCGGCATCCCGAATATCAGGCAGCGCAGAAGTGGCATGACGAATCCGACCGCGCCGCCGTACTGCCATCCGCATATCAGGCCGCACAGCAGCACGGGGATATGCATGGGCAGCAGCATGTTGCCGATCTGCGGAATCTGTCCCGTAAGCAGCGGCAGGACAAGCCCCAGCGCCAGAAACATGGCGGCCAAAGTCAGGTTTTTCAAAGGTTTATTTGATGTTTTCATGTCTTTCTCCAGTCTTTCATTGATTTGGCGTCCCCACGGCTGCCGTCGAGTATTCCGGCGACCGGCGCGCGGCTGTTTGTATGTACAGGCGCAGAAATGGGGCGCGCAGCCGGACAGGACGCGCCGGTGAACGCGCCGCGCGGGTGAACGGAGCGCGCAGGCGCAGCAGAACGCGTTGGCCGGCAGAGCGCGCAGACGGACAGGGCGCGCCGGTGAACGCGACACGCCGGTGATCGGAGCGCGCCAATGCAGCAGAACGTGCCGGTGAACAGGACGCGCAGGCGCAACAGAACGCGCCGGCGGGCCGGGCGCGCAGGCGCAGCAGAACGCGCGCGGCGGCGGGGTGCTATTTTCTCTAAAAACAAAAAACGCGAAGCGCAAAGTCCGTCCCTTGGGGACGGGCCTGCCTTCGTGGCGAGCCGTTTTCGGTTCAGACGCCGGCCTTCGGGCCGTATATCCGGCGCTTCGGCGCCGGCTGTGCCATTATTATATCCGACGCAAGCGCCCTTTGTCAACCCGCTGAGGAGCGGCTCTAAAAATACTGCGCGCTACGCCGCGTACGAAACGGCGTGTCCGAGCCGGGCAGGACGGGGCGCAGGAGAAATCGGGTGTGCCGGAAGCGGCCGCGGCCCTGTTTAAAGGACAGACGCGCGCAGCGGGATTGCGGAGAACCTGCGCGCAGTCGAGGTGCAAGCCGTAAAACGCAGGATATTGGAAAGAAATACGACGGATAAAAAGGCACGCATTTTCATGCGCGCCTGAAGGTCAACGGTAGAGTTTTGCGAGCCCGCCCTCGCTGGTTTCGCGGTAGATCCGGTTCATGTCCTTGCCCGTCTGGTACATGGTTTCGACGACCATGTCAAACGATATTTTGCGGGTGTGGGTGAGAAAATTCGCCAAATTAAGCGATCCGATCGCGCGCATGGCGGCTACGGCGTTGCGCTCGATGCACGGAATCTGAACAAGGCCGCGGATCGGGTCGCAGGTGAGGCCCAGATGGTGTTCCATGGCCGATTCGGCCGCGTACTCAATCTGCTCCAAATCCATCTTGAACAGCTCGGCCAGCGCGGCTGCCGCCATGCAGCAGGCGCTGCCAATTTCGGCCTGGCAACCACACTGCGCGCCGCTGATGGAGGCGTTTGTCTTGATGATGTTGCCGATAATCCCGCCCGTTGCGAGCGCGTCGAGCACTTCCGCGTCGGTGAACCCGTGCTTTTCCTGCATATACCGCAGTACAGCCGGCACGACGCCGCTCGCACCGCAGGTGGGCGCAGTTACGACGACGCCGCCCGCCGCGCTCTGTTCGCTGACCGCGTAGGCATAGGCGCACACAATACGGTCTTCGCGCGTTTCAGGCCGTTCGTCAATATGCCGCTGGCGCAGCAGATAGCCCGCCTTGCGCTGCAGGCGCAAACCGCCGGGCAGTTCCCCCTCCGCGTCGAGACCCTCGCGGATCGACTGGCGCATGCGCTGCCATATGCCGTCCAGAAAGGTCATGATTCCGATCCCTTCTTCCTGCCGGACATATTGCGGAATGCGTATTTGATGCTCGGCGCAGTGGGCTTTGATCTGGTCATAGGTATGGAAACGGTAAACGGGCGGCGGTGTGCGGTCGGGCTCGCCCTCAATCCGGATTTCGCCGCCGCCGACGCTGTACACGCGCAGCCGACCCAGCAACGAGCCGCCGCGGTACGCGGAGAAGTCCATCGTGTTCGGATGCGGCGTTTCGGTCTGCTCGTCGAAGACGATTTCCGTCTTCCGGGGCAGCGTTTCGGCAAGAACGCGGTCGGTGCCGTGGCCCCGGCCCGTCTTGGCGAGCGAGCCGTACAGGACGACCTGAAAACCGTCGGCGTTCGGGTGGCGCTGGGCGAAGAGCTTTGCGGCGCGCTCCGGCGCGATGGTGTGCGAGCTGGACGGGCCGCGGCCCACGTTGTAGAGTTCACGAAGAGACTGCATTGGCTATGCCCCCGTACTTCACGAATATGTCTTCAGGGTTCCCGGATGGAACTGTATTTATGTATATCGTTTCTGCATTAAAAAACGCCGAGGTGTTCCAGCAGGATTTTCAACCCGATCAGGACCAGGATTGCGCCGCCGAACAGCTCCGCTTTCGACTGGAGTTTCGCGCCGAATACCGTGCCCAGCCAGAACCCGCACAGCGTCAGCACAAAGGTGACGGCCGCGATCAGCAGTACCGCCGGCACGATTGCGACCTGGAGAAATGCGAAGGTGACGCCGACGGCGAGCGCGTCGATACTGGTGGCGAGGCTCAGCAGAGTAAGCGTCTGAATCCTGTAATCGTCCCTGTTTTTATCCGTGTCGTCTTCTTTTTTCAGGGCTTCCCAGATCATTTTCCCGCCGATAAACGCGAGCAGAATAAACGCGACCCAATGGTCGATACTTTCAATGGAAGAGGCGAAGCTCCGGCCCAGGTAGTAGCCGATCAGCGGCATAGCGCCCTGAAAAAAGCCGAAAAACAGGCCCAATGTGCACGCCCGCTTCAGCGGAGACGGCGGACGGCTAAGCCCTTTGCAGATCGAAACGGCGCAGGCATCCATGGCCAGTCCTACGGCGACCAGTACCAGCGAGAGCAGATTCATTTGCGCTTCCTCCATTTTATTGCAGAATAGAAAAGGCCTATCCGCACTGATATTCGCGTGCGGATAGGTCTCGTTTTTTAAAATACAACCAGGCGGCGAGCCAGTATGTTGGAAGTATTACACGCAGCGTGCCAACTACTCCCCTATCCAAGTACTCTTGAGTATACAGCATTTGCCGTGAAATTGCAAGCATTTTCACAGATTTACAGGGTCGGCGGCGCGCGATTGCGCCTGGCAGCGCCTGCGTATGCTGCGCAGGTGCGTGGCCCTTGTCTGCGCGCGACAGCTTCGTGTATGGATCGGCGCTGCAGTTTTTTCGGATTCGGAGAATCGCAGACGTTGTAAATCCGGCAGGGCGTATGATAGCGCGCGTCGCCTGCCGGCGTGTACCGGCGTAATTTTTTCCCGCGTACTGTGTCTTGCCCGGCGGCCGCAAAAACGGCGCCCCACCGCGGCGCGGCAACGCGCCGCCCGGGGTAAGATAAAAAGTCCGCGCTTTTGCAAATAGCCCCGTTATAGGCAGAAATCAGCTGGAAAGGCCGGCCGCCGGCCCTTGCGGCCAGACAGACGAATGTATGCTTTAAAGGCGTATAAACGGAAATACAATTTCCCCGCCGCCTACGACTTTGCCTGCCTTTGCCGTTTGCCGTATGGCGGAGGCTGGCGCTGACCGACTGCCGCTGTTTGGGGCCATAAGCCATCCTGTGCTGCGTCAGGCGGAGCCTGTTTTTTTACTGCCTGGCTTGGGATGACGCGGGCCGCGGCCCGCAATTTTTTGCAGTGGCCGTTACCATCGCTGCAGCAAGGATCCGAACAGTCGCCCAGCCAAAAGGCGGCCGCGTTTTTTTTGAGCAATAAAATAAGAGGCTGCGCCGGATTCCCGGCCCAGCCTCTGGGACAAATCGGTTTAATAATCGAGGATTGCGCCTGCGGCGGAAAGGGTGGAGACGAGTTCGTCGATGTTCACATGGACCGGCTCGGTGTTCCCGCGCAGGGCGAGCGCCGCCGCCGTGCCCGCCGCTTCGCCCATGACGGAGGCAGTGAGCGCGACGCGGGTGGAGGATGCGGCCATCTGGTCCGCGCTGTGACAGCGGCCTGCGACCAGCAGGTTGTCCACCTTCTTCGGCAGCAGAGTGCGGTAGGGGATCTGGTAAACATAGATTTTCTTTACCTCACAGGCTTCCGCGCCGCCGTATTTTGTGGGGTTGTGGAAGTCGATGGGGTTTGCACCGATGCCGTTACAGTCTGCAAAGCGCTTGCGGT